>JBBROR010000422.1:0-2687 GCA_038229175.1 Acetobacterales bacterium
CTGCAGCCGGATCTTGCCGAATCCTGGGCGTTGGAGGGTGGCAACACCTGGCGCATGCAGCTTCGGTCCGGCGTGACGTTTCATGATGGCTCGCCGTTCACCGCACGTGATGTGGTTTACAGCCTTTGTCGGGTTCTGCATCCGTCCGGCCCCACGGGGTCGTTCCAGACAGCCTCGCGCGCCCTCGCCGGGATCGAGATCGAAGGGGACCTCGTGGTGAAATTGCGCATGAGGGTGCCCGATCCGGCCTTTCTTTCCAATCTCGCCGCCGTGCGCATCATCTCGTCACGCAGCGCCGGCGCCGGCGGTGTCGCCTTCAATCTCGAAACGCGGTGCGGCGACATTCCAGCGCCGGCTGCGACCGATTTTGACGGCGGCAAGATGGCCAACGGCACCGGCCCCTATCGACTGACACAATACAGCAGCGGTGAGCAGCTCACGTTGGAGCCGAACGCCGGCTATTTTGGCGACAAGCCGAAATGGGACAGGGTGGTGATGCGCGCGGTGCCCAATGCCGGGTCGCGTCTGGCAAACCTGCTGTCGGGCGAATTCGATCTTATTGAAAATCCATCGGCGCAGGATCTGGACACGATCAAGAGGCGGGGCGGGCTGGCCTATGTGGTGGTGCCGTCGATTCGCGTGATCTATCTTCAGCCGGACATGGAGCGCGACCCAAGCCCGTTGGCGCGGGACAAATCCGGCCATAATCCGCTGCGCGATCCCAGGGTGCGCGAGGCCATCTCGCTGTCCATCGATCGCAAAACGTTGACGTCAAGGCTGATGGACGGCATGGCGGTGCCGGCGGATCGCTACGCGCCGCCGGGGTTGTTCGGAGCGCTCACCGAGGCGCCGGCACGGCCCTACGATCCCGCGCGTGCGCGCAAGCTGCTGGCCGAGGCCGGGGCCGAGGGGATGACGGTGACGCTGTCCGCCACCCGGGATCGCTATGTCGCCGATGCCTCCGTGGCCCAGGCGCTGGGGCAGTATCTTTCTCGTGTCGGCATCCAGACGACGGTCGAAGCGATGCCGCAGGTTAATTTCTTTCCCAATCGCGCGCGGCGTGAGTTCAGCCTGGCGATGGGTGGCTGGGGCTATTCCAGCGAAGGCGCCGCCTATTTGCAGCGTTCCTGGCTCGCCACGCCCAATCCTGCCATGGGGCTTGGCGGATCGAACTATGGGGGCTATCGCAACGACGTGTTCAACACGTTGCTGTCCAAGGTGCTGGTCGAGATGGATGACGGCGTGCGCGCGGACCTGCTGCAGAGAGCCGAACTGCAGGCGTTGTCTGATAACGCGTTGATCCCGCTGTATTGGGAAACCAGCCTGTGGGCTTTCAAGGACAAATATTCCTATGCCGGTCGCGCCGACCAGATCACCAACGCCGATGAACTGACACTGAAAGTACCCTGACATGTCCGACCTGACCGCGCTGCTGGCAAATCCCGGCGCCAACGATGTCGCCTGGGAAGATCCCAGCCTGCCCGGCCGTCCCATCTGGCTGCGATCGGCACGTCCGAAAATTTGCACGCCAGACACCCCCGTTCTGTTCGTCCATCACGGCGTGGGCCGCAATGGCGGGGACTACCGGGACTATTGGCTGCCTTTGGTGGATGAGGCCGACCTGCTGGTGGTGGCGCCGGAGTTTCCGGAAGCCGATTTTCCGAAAGGCCCCTGGTATAATTTCGGCAATCTGCGCAACGCCGAGGGACAGCCGACCGCGCCGGCGCAATGGACCTACAACGTCGATGAGCGCGTGTTTGCAGAGCTTCAGAGCCAAGGCGTGACACGGCGGCAGCGCTACGGCGTGTTCGGCCATTCCGCCGGCAGCCAGTTCGTCCATCGCATGCTCACGCTCGGCCTGCGCTCCAAGGTGCAGGCGGCGGTTGCGGCCAATGCCGGCACCTACGCCATGCCCAATCTTCACGATGCCTGGCCGTATGGGTTTGCGGACACGCCGCTCGATGCGGCGGGATTGGCGGCGATGCTCGGATTCCGGCTCACGGTGATGGCAGGGACCGCCGACATCGATGCCTCCAGCCCGAACTTTCCAAAGGAGCCGGTGGCGATGCTGCAAGGTGGCACCCGCTACGCCCGAGCGCATACCTACATCGCAGCCGCCCGCGCCGAAGCAGACGCCCGCGCGATCAGATGCGCCTGGACGATCGTGGATGTGGAGGGGGTGGGGCATGACGGTGAGCGTATGTCCCAGGCTGCCGCCCCCATACTGTCTGCGGCGCTGCATGTTTGACCCGGCTGCGTCTCGTCGGGTGGACGAAGTTCACCGTCGCTTCTTTGCCGCGACGGCGGACTTCGTCCGACCTGTGGTTATTTAGCGGCTGAAAAATCTGTGGGGATGAGAAACGAGCTGGCGATGCGGGCATTCAGCGGGCCGTTCTTCTCGGTCTCCGCCCGTGCTGCGATCCACTCGGGGTCAGACTGGAAGGCGGTCCATTTGGTCTCACGCTCGGCGAGGCTTTCCCACGCCAGCATGTAGGTGAGGTCGTTGGAATCCGGCCCCACCAAAGTGGTCCAGAAGCCGTGCTGGCGGATGGAATGCTTCTCCCAGATGCGCAGTGTCTGCTCGCGAAAGCGGGCGAGCAGGTGCGGCAGGCGGCCTGGCATGGTGGTGTAGACGCGCAGTTCGTAGATCATTCGTATGTCCTTCGCTGAGAGGCGGTGTTGGCCGC
>JBBROR010000423.1:0-2664 GCA_038229175.1 Acetobacterales bacterium
CAGCCGCCGTTGGCGCCGATCTTGAGCCAGTCGCCATGGCGCCAGACGCCGGGGTACATGTCGAAGTAACTCGACAGATAACGCCGATTGCCGTCGTCGCCCCAGAAATAGAGCGGCATCGAGGGAATCGGCCGGGTGCAGACCAGTTCACCCACGATGTCGACCAGCGGCTGGCCGTGCTCGTCCCATGCCTCAACCGCGCAACCCATCAACCGGCACTGCATTTCGCCTGCCACCAGCGGCAATTCGCGATTGCCGCCAATAAACGCGCCGGCGAAGTCGGTGCCGCCAGACATGTTGCACCACCAGATGTCGCCCCCACGCTCGCCCACTGCGTGTGGCTCCCTGCCCCCCGAGGGGGCCTTCGCGCCTTGGGGCGGCCCGGCGGCGCGCTCGTCGCCCCCACGCTCGCCCACTGCGTGTGGCTCCCTGCCCCCCGAGGGGGCGTTCGCGCCTTGGGGCGGCCCGGCGGCGCGCTCGTCGTCGCCACGCTCGCCCACTGCGTGTGGCTCCCTGCCCCCCGAGGGGGCCTTCGCGCCTTGGGGCGGCCCGGCGGCGCGCTCGTCGCCGCCCCGGATTACAGACAGCTTTCGGAATTGCGCCGTGCCCCAGGCTTGCGCCTCTTCGCTCAAGGGCGAGCCGGTCGTGCCCAGGGCCCGCACCGGAGACAGATCGCCGCACGTCGACAGATCGATTCCGGCCTTCATGCAGTTGGTGAAAAACGCCGCTCCGGCGCCGAAAAAAGTGACGCCCAGGTCCGCCGCGAACCGCCACAGCGTTGTCCAGTCCGCGGCCTGTTTGTTGCCATGCGCATCCACCGTGGCGCCACCCGGGTTGCCGTCGAACAGGCAACAGGTGGTGCCCAGCAACAGGCCGAATCCCTGCGCGTTCCACATGATCCAGCCGGTGGAGCTGTACCAGTGGTACCGCTCGCCGCGCGAGTTGTCCGCATAACTGCTGCCCACGTCGTTGTGCAGCGAAATCAGCGCCAAGGCCACGATCACCGCGCCGCCATGGCCGTGCACGATGGGTTTGGTCAGGCCGGTCGTGCCGCTGGAATACACGATCCACAAGGGGTGGTCGAACGGCAGCCACAGGGGTTCGAACGAGCGGGTGGCGGCGTCGTCGCGCGCTACTGCACTCACGAAATCGGTGAAAGGCATATCTCTGGCGTCGAATGCCGCCAGGCGGCCGAGGTTGTCGAAGAGCACCAGGTGCTGCACGGTTGGCAATGCCGCGCGTAGTTCAGCCACCACCGCCATCCGGTCCTGGTCGCGGCCGCCATAGGTGATGCCGTCGCAGGCGATCAGGACCTTCGGCGAGATCTGCTGGAACCGGTCGAGCACTGCGTTGCTGCCCATGTCGGGCGCGCAGACGCTCCAGATGGCGCCGATGCTGACCGTGGCCAGGAATGCCACCAGGGTCTCGGGTGTGTTGGGCAGATAAGCCGCCACCCGGTCGCCGGGCAACACGCCTTGCGCCTGCAGATGCAGCGCCAGCGAGGCCACCTGCCGGCGTAACTCGGGCCAGCTCAAGCTACGGGGCTCACCGACTGCGAGACTCTTTTCGTTGTGGCTGACAAGGGCCACACAACCTGCCGCGTGCGCCGCATCCGCGTGGCGCAACACCTGGTTGACATAGTTGATCCGCGCACCCGGAAACCAGCTGGCGCCCGGCATCTGCGCGCTGGCCAGCACGGCGCTGTGCGGCGTCGGCGAGCGCAGGTCGAAATAGTCCCAGATGCTTTGCCAGAACGCGTCCAGGTCCGTCACCGACCAGCGCCACAAGGCGTCGTAGGAGTCGAAGCGCAGGCCGCGTTGCTGCTGCAGCCAGTTCTGGTACAGGCGGATTTGCGGGATGAAAGGGGCGGTGGGTTGGCGTGCCATGGCCATAGACTAACGCCACCCACGGCGCGCGCCATTGGCACTGATCCGCTTGACGGGCGTTGCGATTTATAGTGGCTGCCAAGCCCTGACATCTGGAGCATTCATGTCTATCTGGAAAAAGCCGATTTCGATCGAGCACCTCGCCAAAATGCATATCGGCACCGCGGTGGAACACCTCGGCGTGGAGTTTCTCGAAGTCGGCGACGACTTCATCACGGCCCGCGTGCCGGTGGATACGCGTACCAGGCAGCCTTACGGCCTGCTGCATGGCGGCGTGTCGGTGGTGCTGGCCGAAACTTTGGGATCGTGTGGCGCCGCCTACGCGACGCCGGAGGGTTATCGCGCGGTGGGGCTGGACATCAATGCCAACCACATCAAGGGCGCCACCAGCGGCTGGGTGACCGGCATCACAAGGCCAATCCATATCGGCCGCACCACCCATGTGTGGCAGATCGACCTGACCAACGATGCCGGGGAACTGACCTGTGTGTCGCGTATCACGATGGCGGTGCTGGCACCTAAACTCTAGGGATGCAGGGCCAGCTCTTTACCCAGGACTTCTTGACGCGTGGCGTAGCGGAAACGCCGCCCTGGCGCGAGCTGACGCGGGACAGGTTTGCCGAGTTTACGCAGGCCCTGAGAGATATCTTCGGCAGACTGGACTCCGAGTCCACATTGAACGAAGCGCAGACTGAGACCGAGGTCATCCAGAAGGTGCTGGTGGCGCTGAACTGGGGTGAGGACAGCCTGCCGCAAGTCAACCAGTCTGCCCGGCGCC
>JBBROR010000424.1:0-2646 GCA_038229175.1 Acetobacterales bacterium
ATGACCACCTTCCAGCCAACCACTTGCTCCGTGCGGTGGACGCGTTGCTGGACACGGCGTTCGTCCGGCGCATCATGGCGCCCCATTACAGCCTGATCGGGCGTCCCTCGATCGATCCGAAGCTGATGGTCCGCATGCTACTCCTCGGCTACCTCGGCGGCATCCGCTCCGAGCGGAAGCTCTGCGCCGGGATGCAGCTCAACTTGGCCCATCGCTGGTTTTGTCGCCTTGGTGCGGACGACGTCGTGCCGAACCACAGCACCTTCAGCAAGAACCGCCATCGCCGCTTCCGCGATGGCAACGTGTTCCGTGCCGTGTTCGAGCAGGTTGTGCGCCGTTGCGTGGAGGCCGGCCTCGTTTCTGGCGAAAACGCGGCCGTGGACGGCAGCCAGGTGGACGCCGACGCGAGCCGCCACAAGCGCCTGCCCGGCAACCGCATGCCGGACGCGTGGACGGCGGATCGCAAGGCGCAGTCACGCCCGGTGCGCGAGCATCTCGACGCGCTCGACGCGGCTGTGCCGCCCGGGCCGGACGAGCCTCGCCATGAAGCACCCAAGTATCTGTCGCCCACCGACCCTGCTGCGGCGTGGAGCATCAAGCACGGCGTGGGCGTGTTCGCTTTTGAGACCAACCTGCTGGTGGACACGGCGCACGGCATCATCGTCGACGTGGAAGCGACGCCGGCGCGGCTCAGCCAGGAAATCGTCGCCGCCAAGGCCATGCTGGTGCGGGCGGAGGCGACGTTTGGGTTCGCGCCCTCCTGCCTCGGCGCAGACAAGAGCTACGGCACGGGGCCGTTCCTGGCGTGGCTGCTGGCCAGCGGCGTGGACCCGCACATTCCGGTGCTGGACCGCACGGCGCAGACGGACGGCATGTTCACACGCGAGAGCTTCACCTACATCGAAGCCGAGGACGCCTGGCACTGCCCGTCAGGGCACACGCTGCGTCTTGCGGGGTTTGAGCGCAGTCGAGGCATACAGAAATACTCGGCGCGGGCAGCCGATTGCGGAGCTTGCGCCCTCAAGCCCCAGTGCACGACAGGAAAGGCGTGCGGGCTCAATGTCAGCATCCACGAGCCGGCCCGAAAGGCTGCCCAGGCGCTCGCCGGCACCACGGCCTACGCGCAATTGCAGCGTTGGCGCCAGAAAGTCGAAATCCTGTTCGCCCATCTCAAGCAGCAGTTCGGGATCCGGCGCCTGCGGCTGCGTGGGTTGCAAGGTGCGGCCGAGGAGTTCCACCTTGCAGCCGCGGTGCAGAACCTAAGGCGGCTGGCACGGCTCACACTCTGCGGCCTATCGGGTCAGGCCGGGACCGCAGCGTTCGGGTAAGGGCAAATGGTCATGGCGATTGCCGCCGATATTCGTCGCAAAACAGAATTGGACGATCAAGTGTCCGGCTGCACCATGACCTCTTCAGACTTTTTCGACAGCATCAAGTGGTTATCGTGAGCCGGCGCTACCGCCGACGCACCCGGCCACGCTCAGGCCCTTACCGTAAATCTCCACGCGGATGCTGCCAGAGGGCCTATAAGAGGTCTGGCAAGCAAGCGCTAAGAAGGAATTCACACGATGCGGACATGGTTCTTGGCCAGCATGACGCTTGTGGCCTTCAGCTCACACTTAGCGGCTGCAAGCGCGGCGCCAACAAGCTTCACCAATGTTGGCCCGACGGCTGCCAGACCGATCCCAACCTACGACTTTATCGTAAAGGCTAGCGATCCCTACTTGATCGTTGCCTACGGAGCGCAGGGTGGTCAGGCGGGAGGCTCATCTGGCGGCCCGGGTGCTAAGTTCGGCGGCGTTTTCACGTTCACCACGGATACGGCGCTGAGGATCGTGGTGGGCGGCCTGGGTAGCGGGGGCGTAGTTGATGGCGGTGGTGGAGGCGGTGGCGGCAGCTTCGTGACCATCGGCAACACGACCGTGATCGCCGCGGGTGGCGGCGGTGGCGGCGCGGGCAATGGCAGCACAAACGGCGGCGGCGGCGTTATCAGCGCCAATGGCGCCAACGGCATCAACAGCGGCACGAATGGCGGCATCAACGGCGGTGGCGGCGGCGCTGGCACCACTTTCTTCAGCGGTGCTGGTGGCGGAGGCATCAACGGCGACGGCGGCAACGGCAGCAGAAGCCAACCCGGCATCGGTCCCGGAGCAGGCGGCGGTAGCGCCAACTCTCCGAATGCCACGACGCCTTACAGCGGCGGTAGCAGCATCGGGACGTTCGGAGTCGGTGGGGATGGCGGCTTTGGCGGCGGCGGCAGCGGCGATAGCAGCGGCGGCGGCGGGGGCGGCTACGGCGGCGGGGGTGGAGGTAGTTTCAGCAGCATCAGCGGCTATGGCGGGGGCGGGGGCGGGGGTTCCTTTCTGGCCCCATCCAGCACCGGTATTTTCACCGCAATCACCTCGGCCTCGTTGCAAACGGCCAGCTTCCAATCAGGCAACGGTTTAATTACGATAGAGAATCTGAGCGGGGCACCTGCGCCTGGAACAGTGATTCCGGAGCCGGCTAGTCTGTTCCTGCTGAGCAGTGCCATCAGCGTGCTTGCGATGCGTCGCTACTGGAATTGAACCCAGGCTGCATTGCCTCACCTGCGTTGCGGCCGGATGGCGGTCTGTCCGCCACGGTCCAGCAGCGCGTACATCGCAC
>JBBROR010000425.1:0-2598 GCA_038229175.1 Acetobacterales bacterium
AGCGGGATAAGATTGGGGCTGGCGCCCTCAAACCTGCCGGCACGACGCCGTTCTTCCGCGGTGGCGGGACCAGACGTCACTGGAAGCCATTCAACTGCCATCTGCCGCCACCCCTGCCCTGCCTTGCACTCATGATGACGCGGAGAGGTTAAGGAAAGGTTACAGGCTCAGGCCGTCCGGTGTTCGCGTATCGCTATTTCGGACCTCGGCTCGGCCTTCTCGTGCTGTGCTTCGCTCTGCGGCACGTCGTCTGGTGCGCTCTTATCGGGGACGCGGCTTTCAACGGTGACCACAACTTCAACGTCCAGGCCCAGAAAATCCGTTGGGTGGCCGATGAAGCCGCCGGAAATCGGCACCGCCTGCTCCGGTGTGCGGGCCGAGCAGACGCGGATGAGGTTTCGCCCGGCAATCAGGCCGTTGGTAGGGTCGAATTCCACCCACCCGGCGCCTGGCAGATACACCGAGCACCAGGCGTGGGTGGCGCCACCGCCGGCCATCTGCTCCCGCAACTGGGGGGTCTGTTCGAGATCTGCATCGTAGAGATAACCGCTGACGAAGCGGGCTGCGAGGCCCAGGGCGCGCACTGCCTCCATCATGAGAAGTGCGAAATCCCGGCAGGCGCCTTTACGCGACTGCAGCGTGGTGATCGGGGAGTTTGTGCCTTCCTCGTCACGGCTGGCATATTCGAAGTCGTTCTGGATGGCGCGGGTGATGTTGCCCAGCAGGTGCAGAGTAGAAATTCTGCCTTTCTCCGGTACGAAGGTCCTCGCCCAGGCATCAATGCGCTGCTCCGGATCAGCATAATAGCGCTTCAGCGAGCTTTCGAGATCGGGCATTTCGGCCGTTGCATAGGCGAACGGGTAGGTTTCGGCCGTAGGATCTATGGTGGTTTCCGGCAGGCCTGCACCGGGCGGAAAATGTTGCAACTCCAGGGTGGAAACGATGCGCAACGTGTTCGCCGGGGTATCGACGAAATCCAGATAGCCGATGGAATTGCCGAACACGTCATGCGCCCAGCGCGCCACGGCGGCGGGTGGCGTGATGCCCAGCATGGCATCAACCAACACCAGATCATGGCTGTCACGCGGCCGAAGCATTAGGCGGTGCGTGGTGAATCGCACCGGCTTCGCATAGCGATACTGGGTGGTGTGGACTATCCGGATGCCTGGCATGGCGACATCCTAAAGCACGTTCCGATCGATTGGAATCAATCGATCGGAACGTGCTTTAGAAAACATAAGTGCTAGTGGTCCAAACCTGACGCTTGCTACCGGAGCGTCAGGTTTGGACCACTAGCATGCCATTTGCTGCGAACTGATGAACTGAGGACGCCTTGTCTGATTAGGCAGCCTTGCCACGGCCTGGCTTGATTCGACCAAGGGCGCGTTCGATGCGGGCCTTCGCCTTGCCGATCCGGCCGACGCCTTGCAGCCTTCGGTCCAGGAATTCCAAGGTTGCGGAGTCGTCCTCGCTGTAGTCCCGCAGCCAGAACAGCAATGTGCTGCCATAGACCACGGCCAGGATGGCGCGTTTTGTATACCAGCTGAAATCGGCCGACAGGTCGCCGGCAGCAAACCAGATCGAATCGACGGTCCGGGCCGTGATTCGGGCCGAAAGTGGCGCCAAGGTGGGGATCATCAGCACAGCGATCGCGCGGCGGATGGCGTCTCGGTTGGTGCGTTGACGGTCGAGCCGCAACGCGATGACGGCACGCACGCGTTTGGTAAGGCCTAACCCCCCAAAATCAGCTACGGCGGCATCTTCCTCCATCTGGCGGTCGGCCAGGTCGCAACTTGCCTCAATTAGATCCGGCGTGCCGCCGGGGAACAACAGTGTAAGGTCGGTTTCGTCCATGATGGCCTGCTGAAGGCTTTTGATCGACCAGCCATGAACGGCCACAAGGTCCAGAACCAGGGCGATGGCCGCGTCTCGCTCTGCGCTGCGCTCCGGCAGGTTGGAGCGTTCTGTCATCGCGCCGCCTCCGCCTGATCGGCGGCGCGTGCCAGTTCCTCATTGAAGCCGAACAGGGAGAAGTCCTTCATGCGCATGGGGTATAGCACCCCATCAAGATGGTCGTACTCATGCTGCACAACGCCGGCGTGAAAGCCGGTGACCTCCCGGTCAACAGGATTTCCGTCCATATCGACGCCGGTGTAGCGGATCCGCCAGGCGCGCGGCACAGCGGCGCGCAGCCCCGGGATCGACAGGCAGCCCTCCCACCGCAGACGGGTATCGTCCCCTAGAAAGGTGACTTCCGGGTTAATGACAACGGTGTTGGGCGTCGTCACATCGTCCGCATCGCCGCTGGCCCGATTGGCGTTCACGCGGAAGACAAACAGTCGCAGCGGCAGGTAAACCTGGGGTGCGGCGAGGCCGGCGCCGTTGGCGTCTTCCATTGTCTCCATCATGTCGGCCACGAGCCGGCGGATTTCCGGGCTGCTGGGATCATCGACCGGGAGCGCCTTTTGGAGCAAGACGGGATGGCCCATGCGGGCGATTTTCAAGATGGCCATGCGCTCTCCGATCTGCTGCAGCGTATGTGGGCGTGCGAAAGCTTTTGGCGACGGACGACTTGCGTGTTATATCGTGCCGCTCTTG
>JBBROR010000426.1:0-2587 GCA_038229175.1 Acetobacterales bacterium
ACATCCGGCGGCGCCCACGGCGTGCTGATCACCGCTCCCTCGCTCGGCGCCTTCAAACAGGGCATCGGCATGGCTCGCACACGCGGCACCTGCGTGCTCGTGGGCCTGCCGCCCGGCGAGTTTCCTGTGCCGTTGTTCGACGTGGTGGCCAACTGCCTCACCATCCGCGGCTCCTTCGTCGGCACCCGTGAGGACATGACCGAAGCCCTCGCCTTCGCAGCCGCCGGCAAGGTCAAGGCGGATATCGAAATACAGCCACTCTCGGCCATCAACTCGGTCTTCAACCGCCTGGAACACGGTGACGTGGCAGCGCGCGTCGTCATTGAATTCTAAAAGGACACCATCCATGACCACTCCCAACGCGGCCAAGTCCGGCACCTTCAAGGTCGGCGGCGACATCACGATAAACCGGCTGGGCTTCGGCGCCATGCGCATCACCGGCAAGGGCATCTGGGGGGAGCCGGAAGATCGCGAGGAATGCCTGCGTACCCTGCGACGGCTGCCAGAACTTGGCGTCAACTTCATCGACACCGCAGACAGCTATGGCCCCGACGTGTCGGAGCATCTGATCCACGCAGCGCTTCACCCGTACAAGAACATGCTGATCGCCACCAAGGGCGGCCTCGTCCGTCATGGGCCGGAACAATGGCTGCCGGTCGGCCGCCCCGAATATCTCCGCCAAGAGGCGATGATGAGCCAGCGTTTCCTGGGCGTGGAACAGATCGGCCTGTGGCAGCTCCATCGCATCGACCCGAAAGTGCCGCGCGACGAGCAGTTCTCCGCCATCAAGTCCCTGCTCGATGACGGCATCATCCGCCACGCCGGCCTCAGCGAGGTTTCGATCGCCGACATCGAAGCCGCCGGCAAGGTTTTCCCGGTGGCCACGGTGCAGAACCGCTACAACCTCGTCGACCGCACCAGCGAGGCGGTGCTGGACTATTGCACCGACCACGGCATCGGTTTCATTCCCTGGTTTCCGCTGGCGTCCGGCGACCTCGCCAAGCCCGGCTCGCTGCTGGACACGATCGCCAACCAGCATCACGCCTCCCCCAGCCAGGTGGCACTGGCCTGGATACTCCGGCGCAGCAAGGTGATGTTGCCCATCCCCGGCACTTCAGTCAGAGCGCATCTGGACCAGAACGTGGCAGCCGTGGACATCACCCTCTCGGATCACGATTTCAAAACCCTCGATGCGGAGGGACGCGCCGCTTTCCGCCAAAACGCCAAGGCAGACGGATGATCCTGCCCAAGACACACCCGGAACGGCATGTTGTCAGCCGTCTCGGCTGGCTGCGCGCCGCCGTTCTCGGCGCCAACGACGGGGTGCTGTCAACGTCCAGCCTCATCATCGGCGTGGCCAGCGCACAAGGCACGCATGCGAGCATTCTCGTCGCAGGCGTTGCCGGCCTCGTCGCCGGCGCCATGTCGATGGCAGCGGGCGAATACGTCTCGGTCAGCTCGCAGGCCGATTCCGAAGCGGCCGACATGGCGCGTGAGCAAGGCGAGCTTCTTGCCGACCGCGAAGGCGAAACAGCCGAGCTGGCCGCGTTCTACACAACGCGTGGCGTGGATCCCGCCCTGTCCTTCGAAGTGGCCACGCAGCTGATGGCCAAGGACGCGCTCGCCGCCCACGCCCATGACGAGCTTGGTATCAACGACACATCAGCCGCCCGCCCCGTGCAAGCGGCCCTGTTCTCGGCAGCGTCCTTTGCGACCGGGGCAGCCTTGCCGGTGGCGATGGCGCTGGCAACGCCCCAGGGTCTCGTCACCACATCCGTCTCGGTCGCCTCACTTCTGTTCCTCGCCCTGCTCGGCGCCGTCGGTGCAAAGATCGGCGGCGCCGGATGGCTCAAGGCCGCCATTCGCGTCACGTTCTGGGGCGCCCTTGCAATGGCGGTCACGGCCGGTATCGGCGCATTGTTCGGCACCAAGGTGTGAAGGCGATTTGCCGAACCGCCCCCTTATAGCATTCATCATCCGCGGGTCTCCCGGTCGGAAAAACATGTCCTCCGTGGCGCCCCCCTCATTCATTCCGCCCAGACGCATGATCGGCCAGCACCGTCCACTCCAGCGGTTGGCCGATCTTCCTCAGAACCATCCAAGCATCGGTGGATCGGCTTCGTGTTCCAAGCGCACAACCTGATCGGCGCCTTCACGGCGGCAGAAAACGTGATGATGCCGATCCTGGTGGATCGCACCTGGCCGGACAGGCAGATGCGCGAGACGGCCAACCACCTGCTGGATCAGGTGGGCCTCAGGCAGTTCGAAAATCGGAAAGTCCTCAACCTGTCCGGTGGCCAGGCCCAGCGCGTGGCCATCGCGCGCGCTCTGGCCATGTCCCCCACATTGGTCCTGGCAGACGAGCCCACCGGCAATCTCGACACCGTTTCCGCCGACGGCGTGTTCGACCTGCTGCGGCAAATCAACAAGTCCAACGGCACCACCTTCCTCATCGTCACCCACGACCCCCGCCTTGCAGCGCGCTGCGACCGGATCGTGGAGCTGGTGGATGGGCTGGTGAAATCCGATCGCGTCTCCACGCCGTTGCCCATTACGTAACAATCTCGCTTTCGCGCTCACGCAGCCG
>JBBROR010000427.1:0-2567 GCA_038229175.1 Acetobacterales bacterium
AGTTCGTCCAGCAACTCCCAAACACGGGCGGGGTCGAGCAGCACATTCGGATCGTTCACGATGCGGTCGAGTTCAGAGAGCTTGTTCATCCGGTTGGCCGCCGCCATTGCCTGACACCTCTGAAATACCGGTCTGGAGAGGGCGCAAATGGGCTGTAACGTGACCCTCTCGAAAACATGATAATGCGTCAATCCGCAGAAGGTTCCAGCGTTGCACTGGTCGTTTCGATCCAAGCGCACGTCTTCTTGGCTCGATGCACAAGGCGTTATTTCAGGCGGTCGGGGGAAACCAAATCCATCGGGCCTGCGTTCCCAGGACATCGCATCGAAGGCCTGTCCGAGGCCCAGGTTGCGCGAACGAATGATTAGAAAGGACCGATATCATGGACAAGGATCGCATCGCAGGCAGTGCCAAGCAGGCCAAGGGCGCTGTGAAGGAAGCTTTTGGCAAGATGACGGGCGATGCCAAGACCGAAGCGTCTGGTAAGGCCGACAAGGCCGAGGGCAAGGTCCAGAATGCCGTGGGCGGCGCCAAGGATGCTGCGCGCGACGCGCTGAAATAAGCCTCTGTTTTTCAAGAAAGGACGCTCCCCTATGACCAACGAAACCAACAGCACGGTTCGCGATCTAACGGGTCGGCTGAAAGAGGGTTACGGCTCGGCGATTGGCGACAACGTCACCAAGGCCGAGGGAAAGGCGGACCAGGCTGCCGCAAGTGTGCAGCAGCGCGCCGGCGAGATGGCAGAGGATGCGACCGAGGCGGCTGAGGGCATTGCGGCGCGCGCCGGTGCTGCGATCCGCGACGCCGCCGGCGTGGTGGGCGAGCAGGCGCACAATGTCGGCGGCAAGATCTATGACGCGGGCGCCAAGGCCAACGAGGTGGTGGGTGGCACCGTGGCCAAGGCGCCTTTGCTCTCGTTGATCGGCATGGCCGCGATCGGCTATCTGACCGCGTTTCTCATCCACTCGACGTCGAGCCCGCTGGTCGAGAAGCCGCGGCCGGAGCGTTGGGTGCGTCGCTGGTAGCCATGCGACGTTTGACTGACCGAACCAGGCACCCGGCGTTCTCCATAAAAGGACGCCGGGTTTTCTGTGTCTGGTCAGGCGCCCTTGGGTTGGGCACGATACATCGGTCATGTCCCATACCGGAGATATCATGCGTATCGCCATTGGCGGCTTTCTGCACGAGAGCCATTCCTTCGCCCCACATCCAACGCGGTATGTCGATTTCGTTCGCACCGGGGGATTTCCGGCCCTGGTGCATGGTGCTGGCCTGTTCGATGCGGTGCGTGGCACGTCGGTGCCGATTGCAGGCGCGATCCTGGCCGCTGGCGACGTGACGCTGATCCCGCTGGCCTGGGGTTTCGCCAATCCTGCAGGCCCGGTGCAGGACGAGGCGTTCGAGCGGATCTCGGCGTTGATCTGCGCGGGGTTGTCGGTGGCGCTCGATGAGGCGCCGCTCGATGGCGTGTATCTGGACCTGCACGGCGCCGCCGTGTCTGACAGCTTTCCCGATATGGAAGGCGAACTGCTGCGCCGGGTGCGGGCGATCGTGGGTGATATTCCGCTGACGATCAGCCTTGATCCGCATTGTAACCTGACGCGGCGGATGGTGGATTTGTGCGATGCCGTGGTGCCGTTTCGCACCTATCCGCATGTCGACATGCCTGCAGCCGGGGCGCAGGCCATGAGGCTGCTGCTGGCGCGGATTGCACGCGGCAGGCCTTGGGCCCGGGCCTTCCAGCAGGTCGATTTCTTCATCCCGCTCACCAGCCAGTGCACCATGTTTGCACCGATGCGGCCGGTGGCCGAGGCACGCACCGAACTTGCCAGGGCCGAGGGCGTGGCCGAGTTGGCGTTCTGCTTCGGTTTTCCCTACGCCGACTTCCCCGACTGTGGCGTGGCCGTGGCCGCCTATGCCGACACGCAGGCCCAGGCGGAAGGCGCGTGCACGGCGCTTCGCGGCGTGATCGATGCGCGCGAGGCAAGCTTTGTGTCTGAGGTGATCCCGGCGGACGAGGCCGTGGGCCAGGCCATCGCGCTGGCGGCATCGGCCAGTGGGCCGGTGGTGATTGCGGACACGCAGGACAATCCCGGCGGTGGCGGCCACGGCGACACCACGGGCCTGCTCGCCGAACTGATCCGGCAGAACGCCCAGCACGCTCTGGTGGCGTTGATCAACGACGACATCGCCGCCGCCGCGTTCCATGCGGCGGGCGAGGGGGCCACGGTTTCAATTGCGCTGGGCGGCCGGTCCGACGGTGTGCCGTTGCAGGTTTCGGCGACGGTGATGCGGCTGACGGATGGCAAGTTCACCGGCACCGGGCCGATGGCGCGCGGCAATCCCGCCGATCTTGGCCCCAGTGCGCTGATCCGGGTGGCGCCGGGGGTGCAGGTGATCGTGGTGTCGCGCAAGATGCAGGCGCTGGACCAGGCGTTGATCCGGCATGTGGGGATTGAGCCGTCGGAGTGCGGGATATTGGTGCTGAAATCGTCGGTGCATTTCCGGGCGGATTTCCAGCCGATCGCGTCGAGCGTGATCGTGGCGGCGGCGCCTGGGCCGGTGAT
>JBBROR010000428.1:0-2561 GCA_038229175.1 Acetobacterales bacterium
AAGGCTTCGCACAGCCCGTACACCAGCAAAGGCATGACCACCAACTTGACCGCCGCCAGGGCGGTGGACGCCGCGAGGCTCTTGCGCACGCCCTTGAGCGACAGGGCAAGCCCGATGCGAACAGCGCACAAGGGTCAGCGCGCCGGCAAGGATATTCATATAGGCGATCACCGGCGTTGGCAGCGGCAGGCCTAGGATCGCCCAGGCAAGACCGACCAGGGTGGACAGGACCATGGGATTGACCACGATCTGCATTGCCAGCGCCGCAGGGCCGGCCAACCGGGCTCGCGGACCGTGTCCGTCCATTTCCAGGAGAATGACCGTCAACGGGAACATCACTGCAGCCACGAACAAGGTCGCGACGGCCGCCGGCAGAACGGCGGGCTCGCCATAGATCGCCCGCAAAATCGGCAGCGCGACAAATCCGGTGTTCGTCATCGCCGCCGTCATTCCGTACATCGTGCTACTGCCGAGTTCGCGTCCCCACCCGATGCGAGCCGCAACGTACACCAGCGCGAAGCACACGATAGACCCGCCCCCGAATGCCGCCAGGAAACGCCATTCCGCGAGGTTGCGTGCCGGCTCTTGCGCGACGGTGACGAACAGCAATGCCGGCATTGCGACGTTGTAGGCGAAATGCACCAGCCCATCGGCCAGCGCGCGGGGGATATAGCCGAGCGCACCAGCCAGCCAGCCGGTGACGATCACTGCGAACACCGGAAGTACCAGGTCTGCGGTTTGCATTCGGAACGTCCCCGTTACGGCGGATGATCTAAAGTTGAATCGGCGTCACCGCCTCCGTCATTGCGAGTTGGGGACCGGCCTGACGGCGGACCCTGGTGGATGAAACTTTACGACGTTGGGATATAGTTGTCTGGCCGTCGGCAAAGAGGTCGATATCTCCCTGGTGCGTAAGAGCCCGGTTGCGAGTTGGACTTGGGGTGCCTTGATGACCCTCACTGGCGCCAAGGGCAGCAATGCCCTGGAGCACGCTTCCTAGGTTTCTTTAACTTAGGCTCCCCACGCTGGCGGCACCAGCAATGGAGGAAGACGCGATGGATATTATGCACGAACGCGTTGCCGGTCTTGACGTCCACAAGGCGACGATTGTTGGCTGTGTACGGCTTGGCAGCGGGCATAAGGTTACACGGGAATGTCGGACATTTGACACGACGACGGACGGCTTGTTGGCCTTGTTGGCGTGGTTGGTTGAATGTCGCTGCAGTCACGTGGCGATGGAGGCGACCGGGGTTTATTGGATGCCGGTGTGGAAGATTCTGGGCGAGGGAGGCTTCGCCCTGATCGTCGCCAATGCGGCGCACATCAAGAACGTTCCGGGCCGCAAGACTGACTTCAACGATGCGATGTGGATTGCCGATCTTTTGGCCTGCGGATTGATCAAGGCGAGCTTCGTTCCGGAAGAGGAGGTGCAGGAACTACGTTCGCTGCTGCGCACCCGCAAGCAGCTGGGGCGCGAGCAGACGCGGCACGTCCAGCGGATCCAGAAGACGCTCACGGAGGCCAACATACAACTGGACTCGGTACTCTCCGACATCATGGGCGCCAGCGGGCGGCGGATGATCGAGGCGATGATCGCGGGAGTGCGCAATCCGCGCCAGCTGGCGGCATTAGCCAGCACCCAGGTCAAGGCGACGCCGAAGCAGTTGTACGATGCGCTGCATGGGCGTCTGACAGATCATCACCGCTTCCTGCTGAAGCTTCACCTGCGACAATGGGATGGCCTGGATGCGACGATCCGGGACACCGACCTGGAAGTCGAGGCGCGGATCGTGCGCATGGACACGGAGGTCAAGGCCGGCGTGGCCCCGTTTCGCGACTTGATCCGGCTTCTATGCACGATACCGGGGGTGAGCGCGTTATCGGCGACGACGGTCTTATCGGAAATCGGTCGTGACATGAGCCGGTTCCCGACCGCCGGGCATCTGGTGGCCTGGGCTGGCCTCTGCCCCGGCCAGAACGAGAGCGCCGGCAAGCGGAAAACGACGCGCCTGCGCAAGGGGGCGCCCTGGCTGAAGACAATGCTCGTGCAATGCGCCTGGGCGGCCAAGCGGAAGAAGGACAGCTATTACAAAGCCCAGTTCTTCCGGCTGCAGAGCAGGCGTGGACCGCAGAAAGCCATCTGTGCCGTCGCCGCCTCGATCCTCACCGCCATCTACCACATCCTCAAAGACGGCACCGAACACCACGATCTCGGAGCGGACCACTTCAATCGCCGTTCCACCGAAGGCCAAACCAAGCGCCTGATTGCCCAGCTCACCAAACTTGGATTCGAGGTTCAACTTCAACCCATCGCTAAAGCCGCCTGAGGCCGAGGCTCCTCAAGTCCCAGTTTCTTCCTAGGAGCGAAGCGACCGAAGCAATCCAGTCTTGCTTGCGGCTCTGGATTGCTTCGCTGAGCCTGTCATCGGGCACGCATTTGCGCGACCCGTTGGCTCGCAATGACGACAAAATTTACGCAGCTCTATGCGGCGATGAGGTCGCTGAGCACATCGACCCGCTCGACCCGATTTCGTCCAAGATCCTTGGCCGCATAAAGGGCT
>JBBROR010000429.1:0-2559 GCA_038229175.1 Acetobacterales bacterium
CCGTCCACGGTGTCGTCGGCGATCACCAGGGTTTCGGTGGGGCCGGCGAACAGATCGATGCCGACGCGGCCATAAAGCTGGCGCTTGGCTTCGGCCACGAAGGCGTTTCCGGGGCCAACCAGCATGTCCACAGCGCGCATCTTCGCGGTGCCGATCGCCATGGCGCCCACCGCCTGGATGCCGCCGAGGCACCAGATCTCGTCAGCGCCCGCCAGATACTGCGCCGCCACGATCGCCGGCGCCGGCTTGCCGTGAAACGGCGGCGCACACGTGACGATGCGGGGAACGCCCGCCACCTTGGCGGTGATGACGGACATATGCGCCGAGGCCAAAAGCGGATACTTGCCACCGGGGACGTAGCAGCCAACGGCGTTGACCGGGATGTTCTTGTGGCCGAGCACGACGCCGGGCAACGTTTCCACCTCGATATCGGTCATGGACGCGCGCTGGTGCTGGGCGAAGTTGCGCACCTGGGTCTGGGCGAACTTGATGTCTTCGATGTCGCGCGCCGAAAGCTCGGCCATGCAGGCCTGGATTTCGGCATCGGTCAGGCGGTAGTCGGCGCGGTCCCAGCCATCGAATTTGACGGACATCTCCCGCACTGCCACGTCGCCGCGGGCCTCGATATCGGCCAGAATGCCCTCCACGGTGGTGCGGATCTTCGCCTGGTCCTCCGCGCGCAGTGCGGCGTCACGGCTGGTTTTGAGATGGCGTGCCATGCGGCGGTGTCCTTACTTGATTGCCTGCGGGTTGATCGGCGAGCCAGCTCCGCCGGGGAGGTGCAGGGGTGGGGCGTTGAAAAAGAATTCATAGACCTTGTCAGCCGCGCAATCCTCGGCGAGTTCTTTCACATAGAAAATCTCGCCCATCGACAGGCCCATGACGGGGATCACCACCCAGTGCCAAGGCTGGTTGGCCTCGTCGGTCTCGTTCGGGCGTACCTCACAGCCCCAGGTGTCGAGACAGATGGCGGCCAGGCTTTTCTCATGAATCCAGTAGCAGGTCTCGAACGCGAGGCCCGGCGCATTGCCGCCGGCGTAGCCGGACCAGTCCTTCGCCGCGAGGCAGCGTTCCTGCTGGCCGGTGCGGACAATCACGAAATCGGCGCGGCCCACAGTCACGCCCTGGGCTGCGGCACAGCCATCGAGGTCGGCGTTGGTGATGGCGTAGCCGTCGGGCAGATAGTCGAGGCCCTTCCAGCGGGCGATATCGAGCAGCACGCCGCGGCCGGCCATCTTGTCGCGGACATGCTCGATGCCGAGTTTCTTGGCGCCGCGGGCATCCACCTCGGTGGCTTCGAAGCCGTTGTACATCTTGTCATCAAGGAAGATGTGGCACAGCGCATCCCACTGGGTGGACGCCTGACAGGGCATGTTGATGGCGTCGTCGGCGTAGCGCAGGTAGGGGAACGGCTTGTCCTGATTGCCCGCGGCGGCATCGGTGCCGGTTGCCAGCATGGTGTGGATCGGATTCCAGCGCCCGCCGAACAGGCCGGACTGGATCGGCTCCTTCAAGGACAGGCCAAGGGCGAACACCCGGCCCTTGCGGATCAACTTGCCGGCGGCCACGATATCATCCGGTGTGACATGATTGAGCGTGCCGATCTGATCGTCTTTGCCCCAGCGGCCCCAATTCGAGAGTGCCTTCGCGGCCGCATCGATGGCGTTGCGATCAACCTTCATGGCGCATTTCCTTGGTCCTGACCTGTGGTCTTTTTATCGTTCGATAAAACTTAGAGGGAATGCGGATATTGGCAAGAGTGCTGCCTGATGGCCTGGGTGGCGCTGCACCGATGTCGGCGCGGGTGAAGTATCGTTTTGCGTTGCCTCCCTTTGGCGTTCATCCTTGTGAAACCCAATTGTGACATTCTGCGCGAAAGGGGGCGGACTCGAGTCCTCGCACCGGTGGAGGTTCCTATGCGTTTGATCACGCCTTTTCCCGTTCTTCTCCTGGCGCTCGCAGCCTTGCTCGGCGGATGCGCCGAAGAATGGGTGAAGCCCGGCGCGACCCCAGCGCAGTTCGAGGCGGATGAGGCGCGATGCCTGTCGGATGCCTATCGCCGGTTCCCACCCGCTGAGGTGAGTGAGCTGGCAAGCGAGGCGTATTTCACCGCGCCCGAAAAACGATGCGATGCGAATGGTTATCGTTGTTACCGCATACCGCCGGAATACGTGCCAGCGCGCTTTCAGACACGGGACACCAATGGCCCTCCTCGGAATGCCGACGTGCGGGCCTGCCTGTTCCGCAGAGGATGGACCCCCAAGCCGTGACGATGTCGTAGGGTGGACCCGGCCCGCCGCCTTATTGTTATCGGATAGGATGGACATCGCCCGACATGCGGCGCGGTCGGTATTCGGCCTACGCTTCCATCCCGGCGCACCAGCCGCTGGACCAGGCCCACTGAAAGTTGTAGCCGCCGAGCCATCCGGTTACATCGACCGCTTCGCCAATGGCGAACAGCCCAGGCACGGCACGAGCCTGCATGGTCTGGGATGACAGGTCGCGCGTGTCGATCCCGCCCAGCGTAACCTCGGCCTTGGCATAACCCTCGGTGCCGGC
>JBBROR010000430.1:0-2530 GCA_038229175.1 Acetobacterales bacterium
GTGGGGCGTGGCCGTGGCCGGTGCCGCTGTCAGCCACGCCCCAGCTTCGTTGCAGGGCGTTCTGGGTGAGACGCACCGCGCCGTGGGTGAAGGTGGCGGTGAGCACGTACCAGCAGCGTTCGAGCGTCGGGGCCTGGACCGAGGCGGCGATTTCGCCATTCACGCGAAGCTGGGCGCCATCGGCTGCGACGCAGAGCGTTGTTTGCCCGAGGGCGATGACGGGTTGCGGTGATGTCAGCAGGCCCGGTTGCACCAGCACGCGGATGGCGCCGCCTTGCGGGACGGCGAGGGGGGCGTCGACCACGGCGTAGGAGCCGGGGTGGACCTGCTGCGGGCGGGAGGGGTAGAGGCCGGCGAAATCGGAGGCGATTTCTTCCAGCTTCATGCCGGGGCCGGCCGGGTTGGGGTCGGCGTGGATGATGCGGACGAGATCTGCGGCGTAGGGTACGGCAAGCGCGCTCGATACCTTGACTGCAATCGTCTCGCCAGGACGAGCAGAGAGCCGGTCCAGATAGCCGACCAGGGGAACCATCTAGAGTGCGTCCTCGCAGTTCAGGTTTTGTAGTCTGGCTCTTCGCGGTCGAGCACGCGGCGCCAGGCGTTGAGGTGCAGGCGGGCGTCGAACTTGTCGCCCCAGGCGCCGTGCCAGTTGCGGCGCTGGTGGTCTGGCAGGGTGCGCAGCGGGAGGCCGGTGGACAGCGCAGTGATCTGATACATCGCCGTGCGCTCAGCGATGAAGAGTTCGTCGAACGCATCGGCCACGGTGGGGCCGGCGACGGTGACGCCGTGGCCGCCCATGAGAAGAATGCTGGCGCCGTCCATCGCCTCGGCCAGGCGGTCCCCCTCGGCATAGTCGCCGGCTGGTGCGTCACCACCTTGGTCGATTTTCATGCGGTCGTTCAGCATGAGGTTGTTGTGATGAGCCAGCGCGAGGTGCGGCTGTGCGAGCAATGCGAGAGAGGTTAGATAGTGCGGGTGGACATGCATCACGCAGGCGGCCGAGGGGTGGCGCAGATGAATGCGGGCGTGGATGAAGAACGCCACTTTGCGCAACTCGCCGGTGCCGCGCAGCACCTCGCCTTCAAGGTTGCAGACGATAAGGTTGCTGGCCGTCAGTTCCTGGAACAGCAGGCCGCGGGGGTTGATCAGGAACTGCGCGGGCGCGCCGGGCGGGGTCGGCAGCATCAGGGAATTGTGGTTGCCGATCTGCTCGTTCCAGCCGTGCCGCGCGGCGATGCGAAAGACCGCCGCCATGTCGCAGCGCATGTCCCACTCGGTTACTTCAGCATCCGGCGCGTTTGCGAACTTATGCATGGCGAAAGCAAAGCGGACCGCTTGACGGTTGGCAAGGGCCGTCGTGTTGTATCGGCCTGAATTGATTTGGGGGCACTTCGATGCGGGCAGCATTCGTTCTGGCTACTCTGTGGGCGACGACGGGCCTCGTTGCGTCGGGCACGGCCAAGGCGGAGGTGTTCAAATGCCCCAAGGTTGGCGGCACCTTTACCTTCGGGCAGGAGGCCAACGTCAACAGCCTGGACCAGATGACGTCGAACACCATCAGCACGCGCAACATCGCGATGAACGTGTTCGAGGCGCTGACGACGCGCGATGAGAACAACAATCCCATTCTCGACCTCGCCGACACCATGGTTGAAGCGCCGGACCATTTGAGCTATACCTTCAAACTCCGGCCTGGTGTGAAATTCCACAACGGCAAGCCGCTGACCTCGGCGGATGTGGCGGCGAGCTGGGATCGTTATTCCAAAGTTGGCCTGGACCGACAGGTCTTCGACGCCGTCGCAAGCTGGGACGCTCCGGATGCGATGACTTTCGTGGTGAAGATGAAGGCGGCCCAGCCAACCTTCGTCGAGAAGCTCAGCAGCTTCAGTATTCCCGTGGTGATCGTGCCTTCGGAGGCGCGGGACGATCCGCCGCAGCAGCTGCGCACCATCGGCACCGGGCCATGGCAGCTGGCGCAGTCTGTGCCGGGCAGTTTCGTGACCTTGAAGCGCTATGACGGCTACGCGCCCAACACGCATTTCGAGCAGCGCACCGGCTTTGGTGGCTACAAGCAGGCCTGCTTCGATCAGGTGACTTTCCGTATTGTGACCGAAGGCGGCGCCCGCGTGGCGGGGCTGGAGACCGGCGAGTTGCAGGCGGTGGAGGATGTGCCGACCAAGTCCACCGATCGCCTGAAGACGAACAAAGACGTGAAGCTGCTGCCGCTGGCCAACTGGTGGATCCAGATCGGCGTCGGCAATGCCAGCCAGGCGCCGACGGATGATGTGCGCGTGCGTCAGGCGATCCAGGCGGTGCTGGATATGGACGAGATCATGGAGGCCGCGACCGACGGCAACTACAAGCTGAACTATGGCTTCGCGTATCCGAACCAGCCCGACTACGTCACCACCGGCAAGGACACCTACAACCAGAAGAACGTCGACAAGGCCCGCAAGCTTCTGGCGGAGGCGGGCTACAAGGGGCAGCCGATCGTGCTGCTGACCAACAAGGACTATACTTCCATGTACAA
>JBBROR010000431.1:0-2524 GCA_038229175.1 Acetobacterales bacterium
AGATTCCGGATCATCGCTTTGGAGTCAATTGGCAAATATTCCTATGGCGCAATTTTCAGTGCTACGATGTTTCATATCCAGGGACGATTCGGCTAAGCTCCGCAAGGAATAGAGGCGCTTGTGCGACGATCTTCTCGCGTACCCGAAAGCCTGAAATTTTCGCATACGGCACAATTAATCAGGGGATCGTATTCGCTATGTCCGATCGCCCTATCCCGTGGCCAGAATGTCGCGCCGTGCAGTTGCGTGAACAACGCGTCGGTATTCCGTCAAATGTTTTGTTATCGATTGGGGGGTGATCCGGTCTGCACTGAAAACCCAGGCCGTTGAAAAGGATATCGCCCAAGTGATCTTTCGGCATGTGCAACGCGTTCCCAAGATACACACGGTTCGCGGACGTAAACTGCTTGTCTCAACATCTCCAAACCCGCCATCGCGCGATCCTTGGATCGCCTTTGTGCGCTCGATCTCGCCGATCGCGCCCCGATGAGCGGGACATGGTATCAGGCTTTGCCGATGTTCCAAAAGCTGGTGATCGGGCAGGAGAATGTTCCGGTGACCGACTTGTTCCAGGCGCTCGGCTGCCAGTAATATCCCAGCGGCACGAACGGCACCGTTTCAAACGCGCGCACCTGAATGCGGTCCGCGATGGCCTTCTGCCGATCGAGAGGGGCCTCCATCCAGGTATCGCGCATTTTCTCGAGTTCGGGGTCTGTGGGCCACCCGAACCAGGCGCCGTCACCGTTGGCGCGCAGATTCTGGTGGATGGCAGGGTTCTGCACGTCGGTGCCGGCCCAGGTTGAATGAAAGACGTTCCAGCCGCCTTTATCGACCGGTCCCTTGTTCGCGCGCCGTGTGATGACCGTGCCCCAATCGGTGGCAACGAGATCGAGATTGAAGCCCATGCGGCGCATCATGTCGGCGGTGACGAGGCTGAGGGCGTTGATCTGCGGATAGTCTGACGGCGCTATCAGCACCGTCCGCTCTCCGTTATAGCCGCTGGCTTTCAGCGCGGCCTTGGCCTTCTCGATGCTGTGCTCCCGCATTGCCGAGTTGCCGGCATCGGTTTCGAACTGTGTCCCGCAGGTATAAACGCTCTCGCAGGCCGCCCAGGATTTCCCGCCGGGGGCATCCTGGTCGTCCGGATCGCCGGCGACGGCGCGGAGGTATTCGGTCTGGTCGATGCCGAGCAGCAGCGCCTGGCGAACCTTGACGTTGTTGAACGGCGGCTGCAGATGGTTGATGCGGATGCCGGCATAGGTGCCGGTCGACAGCCGTTGTCCGACGCGAACATTGGGTGATTTCTTCAGGAGCGGCAGCAGGTCGTAGAGCGGATATTCCCAATAATCCTGCTCGCCGTTGATCATCGCAGCCGCCGCCGTGGCGCTGTCGGGAATGACTGTCCATTCAACGCGATCGACCAGGGCGCGGCGGCCACCGGCAATGCCGCTGACCGGTTCCGCGCGCGGCACGTAGCCTTCATGCCTGCCCCAGACGGCGCGCGATCCTGGGTTCCATTCGTCCTTCAGGAAGCGGAACGGACCGGAGCCTGTAGCGTCGTTGATGGCTTTGAAAGGATCGGTCTGGGCGATGCGTTCCGGCATGATGAACAGCGGCATCGGGCTTGGCTTGGCGAGTGCCAAAGGCAGCAGCGGAAAAGCTCGCTTCAGGCGAAACACGATGGTGCGGTCGTCTGGCGCGGTGAGTTCGTCGGTGACCAGCGACAGCGCCTGGCCGAGGCTGTCGCGCGCCATCCAGCGGCGGATGGAGGCTGTGCAGTCTCTGCCGAGCACGGGCGTGTTGTCGTGAAAGCGCAGGCCCTCACGCAGCTTGATTGTCCAGACATTGTTCGCTTCCGACCATCCTTCGGCCATCTGTGGCCGAGGCACGAAATTGGCGTCCACCGCAGCCAACTGGTCATAGACCAGGTAGGCGTGATTGCGGGTGACGACGGCCGTGGTCCAGACCGGGTCTAGGCTGGTGAGGTTGGCTTGCGGGATCACCCTGAGGATGGTGGCACCCGCGGCAATCGCCGGGCCGGCCAAAGGGGCTGCAAGTGCAGTCGCGATCAGGGTGCGGCGGCGCATTCTCTTGTCCTTGGCTTACGCTTTGGTGATGGTGTCGATTTCGGCCAGTTCTTCGGGGCTTAGCTTCCAGCCACCGGCCGCGACGTTCTGCGCGATCTGCTCTGGTTTGGTGGCACCGGCGATGACGCTTGCGACGGGTTCCTGCGCCAGCAGCCAGCTGAAGGCGAGCTCCAGGGCGGTGTGCCCGCGCGTTTCCGCGAAATCGGCCAGCTTTTCTGATATGACCCAGTTGCGATCGCTCAGGTAGCGATCCGCCAGGCGCTGTGTGTTCGTCAGACGTGCGCCTTCCGGCATCGGTGCGTTCCTGCGGTATTTGCCGGTGAGCAGGCCCGATGCCAGCGGAAAATAGGGCAGCAGGCCCAGGCCGTATTCGCGCAGTGCGGGAATGAGATCGGCCTCGTGCTCGCGCTTTACGAGGGAGTATTCGTCCTGGGCCG
>JBBROR010000432.1:0-2523 GCA_038229175.1 Acetobacterales bacterium
ACGTCGGCGCGGACCATCACGTCGGTTGGTGTCCAGGACATCGTGATTTCGATTTGTGCCGTTGGGCCGTTCTCGGTTTCGCCGTCGTCCTCGATCAGGGTGAAACTGCTGGTGCCGGTGTTGGGGCCGGGAAAAAGCCGTAGGCAGCGGCTGGGTTCATCGTGGAGGCGGCTGAAATCCTGGCTTTCGGTCATGGGCAGGATGCCGCCGGCGGCCACCACCAGCGGCAAGCGATCGAGCGGCGCGGCCAGCACCGTGGTGGCGCCGGCTTGCAGATTTTCGCCTGACCAGAAATCGAACCAGCATTCCGGGCCGGCCGGCAGATAGACCGGGCGGGAGCGGGCGCCTTCGCTGACCACCGGGGCTGCCAGTAGGAAGGGGCCGAGCATCAGGTCGGGGCTGTCGTCGTGGGTTGCGGGGTCGGCGGGGAAGGCGGCGCAGGTGGGCAGCAGCGGAGGCGTGCCGTCGGCGGAGGCTTTGTGCATCAGGGAATAGAGGTAGGGCATCAGGCGATAGCGTAGGCGGATGGCGTCTCGGATGGCGGGTGTGGCTTGCGGGTGCAGCCAGGGGGACGTGTAGGTCTCGCCGGGCTTCCAGGAGTTCATGATCATGCGGGGATGGATCACGCCGGCCTGGGTGCAGCGGATGAGGAGTTCGGCGCTGGGGATGGGGCCTGCGAAGCCGCCGATGTCGTGGCCGGTGTTGCCCAGGCCGGACAGGCTCATCGTGGCGGCCATGCGCATGTTCCAGGCCAGGCAATGCCACGAGCTGTCGTTGTCGCCGGTCCAACTTTGGGCGTAGCGCTGCACGCCGGGCATGCCGGCGCGGGTGACGGTGAAGGCGCGCTTGCCGGGGGCGTGGGCGCGGGTGGCGTCGACGGAGGCGCGGGTCATCAGGTAGGGCTGCAGGGGGCGGGCCAGGTCGAGCGGGATCATGTCGCCGAAGCCTGCGCAGGTGGCGCCGTCATCGGCGAAACCGTATTCGTTGTTGTCGTTCCAGGCGGCGTCGAAGCCGGTGCCGAGCACGTCTTGGGTGACGCCGGCTTGCCACCAGGCGACGGCTTTGGGATTTGTGAAGTCGAGATAGGCGCCCTCCCCGTCCCAGAACTGCGTGATGACGGGTTTTCCCTCCGCATCATTCACATAGGCGCCGGCGGGTTCGGCGTAGCGCGGGTGGTCATCGAGCAGGCAGGGTTTCAAATTCGCCACCAGATGGATGCCGGCTTCGTGGAACTGTGCCAGAAGGGCTTCGGGATTGGGGTATTTCGATTTGTTCCAGGTGAAAACGTAGCGTTTGGGGCCGATGGAGGTGTAGCCTGAGCCGAAATGGAAGGCGCTGACGGGGATGTTTTCCGACGTGCAGCGCGCGATGAAGTCTTCCATGCGCGCCTGCGCGGTGTCGCTGTCGGCGATGGCCATGGCGGTCTGTGCGAAGCCTAAGGTCCAGCGCGGTGGCAGGGCCGGTCTGCCGGTCAGCGCCAGGAATTTTCTTGTGACGTCTGCGATCCTGGGTCCGGGGAAGACGTAGTAATCCAGATCGCCGCCGGCGGCTTCGTAGCTGCGGTAGAGGCCGTGATAGTTGTCGTGCTCGCAGCCGAGATCGAAGCTGGCGTCTGCCAGGTTGTCGTAGAACACGCCGTGGGCCACGCCGGACGCGCCGTCCTGCACGATGAGGAATGGCCAGTGTTTGTAAAGCGGATCGCCGCGTTGGGCGTCGTAGCCGAGGCTGTCCAGCATGGTGGTGCGCAGGCGGCGGCCGTGCAGGTCGATGGGGCCGGTTTTGTCGCCGAGGCCGTGATAGCGGTCGTTTTTGTGGCGGGCGGCGGCGTGGCGCAGGCCTCTGGCGCCAAAACTTGTGGCGTGGCTTGGGCGGTCCTGCGCGAAGACGGTGCCATCGGGCAGCGCCCAGGTGAAGACCAGCGGCGACAGGGCGATGCTCAGCGTCATCGCTGGTGTGATCAGGCGGAGTGTGGCGCCGTTGTCTTCCATTCGGTGCTGGGCGGCCGGCCAGCTTGTCTCGTCCAGCCGGTCGCGGCCGTCCCAGGGCACATCCGTCTCGCCATGTGCCAGCACCGACCAGGTGCGCTTTTGCGTGGTGACGGCGTTGTGGAGGAAGACAATTCGGGCGAGATCGGATTTCAGGATCGAGATGCGGCAGGTCAGGCCATCTCCGCACTCCAGCAAGACGCCGCGTTCGGTTTCGCCAAGCAATGCGGCACTTCGGACAGGCTTCATCTGTTAGCGCTCCGCGGCATGGCCGCTCCTTCTGAGTCAAAGACATGGATGGCGCGCGCCGGAAGGTTCAGGCGCACCGTATCGCCAAAGCCCAGGCCGGTCTGTCCTGCGAGTTGCACTGTCATGTCGGGGGATTCAAGCCTGACATAGGACAGACCGCCCAATTGTTCGATTCCGGCGATGCTGCCGCCCAGCGTCCAGGGCGCCTCGCCTGACTGGACGGACACATGCTCGGGCCGGATGCCGATTGTGACCTTTTCGCCGACGCGGTTGGCCGAGGCGCAGGCCG
>JBBROR010000433.1:0-2518 GCA_038229175.1 Acetobacterales bacterium
ATGGCGCCCAGCCGCGGCATGGCGCCGTCGATCTGGCGCAGCCGGTCCACCCGCACGTCCAGCGCCGGGATCGAGCCCATCAGGCCATCTGTGTAGGGATGGCTCGGGCTCAGCACCACGTCGCGAACAGGGCCAATCTCGGCAATGCGGCCGGCATACATCACCGCCACGCGGTCGGCGGCCTCGGCGATCACGCCCATGTCGTGCGTGACCAGCATCACCGATGTTCCATGCGAGTGTGTTAGGTTCTTGAGCAACGTGATGATCTGCGCCTGGATCGAGACATCCAGCGCTGTCGTTGGCTCATCGGCGATCACCAGGCGCGGCTCGGCGCACAGGGCCAGGGCGATCACCACCCGCTGGCGCATGCCACCGGAGAATTCGTGCGGGTAGGCGTCGATCCGGTCTGCCGCGGCGGGAATGCCCACGTCCTCCAACCATTTCACGGCCCGCGCCCGTGCATCGCGGTCGGACAGTTTAAGATGTGTCTGCATGGTTTCGGTCAATTGCCGCCCCACCGAGATCAGCGGGTTCAGGGTGGTCAACGGGTCCTGGAAGATGGCACCGATCTGGCGGCCCCGGAGCGGACGCATCTGCTCGGACGACAGACGATCAATCCGCTTGCCATCGAACAGGATCTGCCCGCTGGCGATGCGACCGGGCGGCTCTAGCAATCCAATGATGGCAGCACCGGTCAGCGACTTCCCGGCGCCACTTTCGCCGACGACTCCGAGGATCTCGCCAGGTGCTATGTCGAAGGAAATGCCATCCAGCGCGCGCAGGGTGCCGCGGCGTGTGGGGAATTCGACCGTAAGGCCAACGACATCAAGAAGTCCCATCAGCGCAGCCTCGGGTTCAACGCATCACGCAGCCAGTCGCCCAGCAGATTGATCGCCAGCACCATCATGGCCAAGGTAACGCCCGGGAAAATGGTGATCCACCATTCGCCAGAGAATAAAAAATTGTTGCCGATGCGGATCAGCGTGCCGAGGGATGGCTCGGTTGGCGGCAGGCCGACGCCGAGGAAGCTCAATGTCGCTTCGGCGATGATGGCGATGCCCAGATTCAAGGTGGCGATAACGAAGATGGGGCCCAGCACGTTGGGCAGGATGTGCGTGAGCACGATGCGCGGGCCCGAAAGGCCGATGATGCGCGCCGCCATCACATAGTCCCGGTTGCGCTCGATCATGGTGGAGCCGCGCACGGTGCGGGCGAATTGCGGCCACAGGCTGATGCCGATGGCGAACACGATGACATAGAGCTGCAACCGCTCCTGCATGTTCTGCGGCACCACGGCACGCACCACGCCATCCACAAGCAAAGCGATCAAAATGGCGGGGAATGTGAGCTGCACATCCACGATGCGCATCAGGACGGAGTCCACGGCGCCGCCGAGATACCCGGCGATCAGGCCGACCGACAGACCGACGACGAGGGAAAAGGTTATCGCCAGAATGGCCACCAGCAGGCTGATACGTGTGCCGTACATGATGCCGGACAGGATATCGCGGCCCTGGTCGTCAGTCCCGAGCGGAAACGAGCGATCGCCGTCGGCTGCGAAGGCAGGCGGCTTGAAGCTGTCCATCAGATCGAGGCTGGCGAGGTCGAACGGGTTGTGCGGCGCCAGCTGGTGGGCAAACACGGCGCCGACAGCCACGATCAGCACCACCAGGGCAGACAGCATCGCGATCTTCGAGCGGCGGAAACTGAAGATGAAATCGCTGTCGAGCCAGCGTCCGACCATCGTCCCGCTCATCGTTTCGCTCCCGAGCGCAGCCGGGGGTCGACGGCGAAATACAGCAGGTCCACCGCCAGGTTGATGGTGACGAACACCAGCGCGATCAGCAGCAGATAGGCCGACATCACCGGAATATCGGCCACCCCGATCGACTGCACCAGCAACAGGCCCATGCCCGGCCATTGGAATACCGTCTCGGTGACGATGGAGAACGCGATCAGCCCGCCGAGCTGCAAGCCCACGATGGTGATCACCGGCACCAAGGTGTTGCCTAAAGCGTGCCTGAAATGGATGGAACGCTGCGAAAGCCCACGGGCGCGGGCAAACTTGATGTAATCGCTGCGCATCACTTCCAGCATCTCGGACCGCACCAGCCGAAGAATGAGAGTCATCTGGAACAGGCCGAGCGTGATCGCCGGCAAGACCAGCGCGCGACGTCCGGACGAAGTGAGGAAGCCGCTGCTCCAGTGCTGGAAATGCACAACCTCGCCCCGACCGAAGCTGGGCAGCCACCCAAGCTGCACGGCGAAGAACAAAATGAGCAGGATGCCGATCAGAAAGGTCGGCAGCGACACGCCCACCAGCGAGAACAGCATGAACAGCCGCGAAACCGGCGAATTGCGCCGAATGCCCGTGAACACGCCCATGGGCACGCCGATTGCCACCGCCAGCACCGCTGCCGTCAGCGCCAGTTCCAGGGTGGCGGGCAGCCGCTCAGCAATCAGGCCGCCCACTGGGCGCGCAAGCCGGTAGGATATCCCGAAATCGCCGTGTAGCGCA
>JBBROR010000434.1:0-2509 GCA_038229175.1 Acetobacterales bacterium
AGCGTAAGCGCGTAGGAGACCCCACGTAGCGCGGATATTTTGAAGAGCAGAGAATCTCCTGGTGATTTGTCCGAGGAGAGACCTGTGAGCAAACCTATGTCTGATAGCAGAAGCTTCGAAGTTCTCACGGCGAGCCCTGTTCGGCTGTCGAGCAGTCCAGGGCGCAGTTACCGGTCATGGTCTGACGAGGAGAAGGCCAGGATCGTCGAGCAGACGCTGGTTACCGGTGTGAATGTGTCGGCGATTGCACGGTCAAACGGGCTGGATCCGTCACAACTTTTTGCCTGGCGTCGCAAGGCGATAGCCACTGGGGTTGTTGCGCCATTGGCTGGGGCGCCGAGCCGGCCGGTCAAGTTCACGCGCTTTGAATCGATGCGGAGCGACCTGGTGGAAATTGTCATCGGCGATGTGGTGGTGCGGGCCGGCGGGGACGTCGAACCTGGTCGGCTTGCCGATGTGATCCGGGCGGTACGCAAGGCATGATCCCGACCGGCGTGCAGGTTTACGTGGCAAGCATGCCGGTCGACTTCCGCAAGGGAGCCACCGGCTTGATGGCGCTGGTTCGGGATGGTGGGGCTGATCCGTTCAGTGGCGCGCTCTACGTGTTCCGTTCGAAAAGAGCGGACCGGATCAAGGCGGTCTGGTTTGATGGCACGGGAGTGTGCCTGTTTGCCAAGACGCTTGAGGACGCGCAATTTTGCTGGCCGCGGATTGGGCCGGCCGCGTTGCAGTTGAACCATGCCCAGCTTCTTGCGCTGGTCGATGGGCTGGACTGGAAGAAGGTCCGACCGATGATGGTGAAGCGGCCGCAATCGATGGGTTGAAAACCCTGTGGCATTTTGAATCAGGCATTTGCAGAGGCTTGGGAAATTGGCCGCGAATATGCTGTGATGGCTGCGATGACGATAGCCGTTGCAGAGCTTCCCGACGACGTTGATGCGCTGAAGGCGATGATCATCGCCATGGCCGAGCAGAGGGCACTGCTGGAGGCACGCACAAGCGATCTTGAAGTGGTGAACAAGACGGCCAACGAGCGGATTGCGACGCTGACGGCGATCGTGAGGATGCTGGAGCGGTCGCGCTACGGTACTCGCTCTGAGCGCCTGCACGGCGCGACATTGGACGACGAGCAGCATGCCTTCGTGTTCGACGAGATCAAGACCGGCCTGGCGGCGATCGAAGCCGAGCTCGAAGGCACCGCGCAGCACAAGCCGCAACGTGCGCCGCGTTCCCGAAAAGGCTTTGCGGCGCATCTGGAGCGGGTTGAGATTGTGATCGAACCTCAGCTTCCGGCAGACTGTGAAGGGCTGGAGAAGGTTCTGATCGGCGAGGACGTATCGGAGCGTCTGGATGTGACGCGGGCCAAGTTCCGGGTAATCGTCACGCGCCGCCCGAAATACGCCTACCGCAATCGCGATGGCGTGATCCAGGCGCCAGCGCCACCCCATATCATCGAGAGTGGCATCCCCACCGAAGCGCTTCTGGCCCAGATTGCCGTCTCCAAATATGCCGATGGTTTGCCGCTGTATCGGCAGCAAGCCATCTACGCGCGGGATCGGGTCGATCTGGATCGCTCGCTGATGGCGCAGTGGATGGGCAAGGTTGGCTTCGAACTTCAGTCTCTGGCCGATTACGTTCTGGAACGGATCAAGCAGGGCGAACGGGTATTTGCCGATGAGACCACGTTGCCGACGTTGGCTCCCGGTTCCGGCAAGACCCAAAAGGCCTGGTTGTGGGCCTATGCCCGTGACGACAGACCCTTCGGCGGCGCCGGTCCGCCGATGGTGGCCTACCGCTTCGAGGACAGCCGCGGTGGCGACTGCGTTGCGCGTCATCTGGCTGGCTACACCGGGATCCTGCAGGTCGACGGCTACTCGGCCTATACAAGGCTTGCCAAAACCGGCACCGGCACAAGCAATGAAACGGTGACACTGGCGGGAAGCTGGGCGCATTTGCGTCGGCGGTTCTATGAGCTGCATATCAATGGCAGCTCGCGCCTTGCAACGCAGACCGTCACGGCCATGGCTGCGCTTTGGAAGATTGAAGGTGATATCCGCGGCCTTGCCCCGGCAGCGCGAATGGCCGCCCGTCAGCAACGGTCTGTCGCTATCGTGGCCGGGCTGTTCAATCTTTGGGAAATGGAGCTGCCGCGTATCTCGAGGAAGTCGAAGCTGGCCGAGGCCATCCGTTACGCTACGTCCAGGCGCAAAGTTCTCGAATACTTCCTCATCGACGGCCGGGTCGAGATCGATTCCAATATCGTCGAGCGGGCAATCCGACCTCAAACAATCACGCGCAAGAACTCGCTGTTCGCCGGCAGCGACGGTGGCGGTCGGACATGGGCAACTATCGCCACTCTGCTGCAGACCGCCAAAATGAACGATGTTGATCCGCTAGCCTGGCTCAGCCTGACCCTTCAGCGCATCGCTAACGGTTGGCCCTTCTCACAGATCGAAACGCTCATGCCGTGGAATTATAACGCCTGAACGGCCTCAGCTTCTCGCTTACT
>JBBROR010000435.1:0-2507 GCA_038229175.1 Acetobacterales bacterium
CGCGCCAGCAGCAGGCTGTGCATGGCCCGCGCATCCGGCTGGCCCGACCATTGTGTCAGCCAGTCCTGCAGCAGCGTTGCCGTGGGCCGCGTCGTGGGGCCCAGATACCGGTCCGCAAGAATATGCCCCAGCATCTCGCGCCCAGCCTGCGTGCTGATGTCAACATCGGCGGTCGCAGCCACGGCTGCCGGCAGATCACCGCGGCCCTGAAGCGCAAAGATACGTTTGATCCGCGCGGCCTCGCTGGGCGCAAGCGGCTGCGGCAACGCGATTCCAGAGAACCCACGAGGGTCCACCCGCGGAACCGCGAAGGCCGTATCGTCTATCGCCTGTGTCTGAGCGTTCGCCTTCGTGATTGTGGCACCGGCCAAAATCGCGGCGCCGGCAAGAAATGCCCGCGCCGCTGGAAGGCTCGAGAACGCAGATCCGATCCCTAGCATGCCGCGGGCACTACACGCCCAGGGTGTCGGCCGCAACCCTAAGTGGTGAGACTGGTCTCAGGAATGTGAACACCCCCGAATTTCCGCGTGCTGACAAAGGCCTAGCTGACGTTCACAAAAATGTTATTTTGCGTCCGAGTCGAGCTTGCGGCGAAGGCTGATCATGTCTGCCCAGGCGTGCGCCTTTGCCGCCGCGTTGCGCATCAAATAGGCCGGATGCAGCATCGGCAACGTTGGAATGGCCACGTCCAGCCCGGGAATCGTGGCGTCCACCCACCGTCCGCGCTGCCGCACGATACCACCCTTGGTCCCAAGGAGGGACTGCGTGGAGATCGCCCCCAACAGCACTAGGTATCGCGGTTTGACCAACACGATATGCCGCAGCAGGAATGGCAGGCAGATCAATATCTCGGCATCTGTGGGATTGCGGTTGCCCGGCGGTCGCCACGGAATGAGATTGGTGATCAGCAGCTTTGTGCGATCGAGCCCCACGCTGCCGAGCATACGGTCAAGCAGTTGCCCTGAAGGGCCTATGAACGGCCGCCCGGCGCGATCCTCCTCCGCGCCCGGCCCTTCGCCGATCAGCATGAGCCCGGCTTCCGCATTGCCATCATCGAACACCAGGCTGGTGGCGGTGGCCGAAAGCCCACATCCGTCGAACGCCGCCAACGCCGCACGCAACGCGGCCCGCGTCTGTGCTGCCGCCGCAACGTCCTGCGCGCGCTGGGCGGGCGCTATCAGAGCCGTCCTGGCCAGCGCCGCTGCAGGAGGCCGATCTGGCGCCAGCCACGCTTCTGGCGGCTTCGGCAAAGGCGCACGCGCCGCCATCCGGTTAACCGGAGTCTCGTCCAGCGCCTCGTCCGCACCCCATTCGATCTGCAGCCGCAAGGCCGCCAAACTGTCCATGCCCTATCGTCCCGCGCACCCAGATTTTGCGCAACTGCAGCAGGCCTCTTAATTTACCGCCAGACACCCCACATGTGATCCAAGAGAGAGGGCAGGCATGTCGACCGATCGCGAACAGATGGAATTTGATGTCGTGATCGTGGGGGCAGGGCCATCCGGCCTCGCGGCCGCCATTCGTCTCAAACAGCTCGCGCCGGAGGCTGCGGTCTGCGTGGTGGAAAAGGGGGCCGAGGTCGGCGCCCATATCCTATCCGGTGCCGTGATCGAGCCGCGCGCGCTGGACGAACTTCTGCCGGGTTGGCGCAATGACAGCCCGCCGTTGTCCACCCTGGCCGGCGCGGACCGGTTCCTGCTGTTAACCGAGACGCGAGCCATAACGCTACCCACGCCGCCTCAGATGCACAACCACGGCAACTATATCGGCTCGCTCGGCGATGTCTGCCGCTGGCTCGCCGCACGTGCGGAAACCCTGGGTGTCGAGATCTATCCCGGCTTTGCCGCCGCCGAGACCCTGGAGGAGGACGGCCGCGTTGTCGGTATCGCCACCGGCGACATGGGCATCGGCCGGGATGGCGAGCCCACTTCCCACCACCAGCCCGGCATGGAATTGCGCGCCACCTACACCATTTTTGCCGAGGGCTGCCATGGGAGCCTTACCAAGAAACTGTTCGAGCGTTTCAATTTGCGGCAGATGTGTGACCCGCAGACCTATGCGATCGGCATCAAGGAATTGTGGGAGATACCGGCCGCCAATCACAAGCCGGGCCTCATCTTGCACACCATCGGCTGGCCGGTCGACAGCGCCACCTATGGCGGCTCGTGGCTATATCACTGGGGCGATAACCTGGTCTCCTACGGCTACGTTGTCGGGCTTGACTACAAGAACCCCTGGCTCTCGCCGTTCGACGAGATGCAGCGCCTCAAAGCGCACCCGGCGATGCGCCCGCATTTCGAAGGTGGCCGCCGCATCTCGTACGGCGCTCGCGCGCTAAATGAGGGCGGGCTGCAATCGGTGCCGAAGCTGACCTTCCCCGGCGGCTGCCTGGTGGGAGACACCGCGGGCTTCCTCAACGTCGCCAAGATCAAGGGCACCCACACCGCAATGAAATCCGGCATGCTTGCCGCCGAAGCGGTGGCCGAGGCGCTGGCCACAGGTCGCAC
>JBBROR010000436.1:0-2493 GCA_038229175.1 Acetobacterales bacterium
CTTCGCGCGCCGTGATGGCGCCTTCGAAGGCACCATAGGTGTCGGTGGTCAGCAGAGGATGCAGCTTGGTGCGCTCCCCACTGGCGAACGCCTGCACAATGATGCGGAAGGCCGCTTCGGCTCCGTCGAGGAAGCGTTGCGGGGTGAAGTTGCGATCGGTGCCGGCCATTTCGGCAAGCGTCTGGCCAAGCGGGCTTCCGGCATCGGGCAGCTTGTGTGCGTGCACCGGTGCCTCCGCCACTGCATCGATCACGCCTGGCATCGGGCGCAGCTGTTGCGGGGCCTGCATGCCCTCGGGCCGCACAGGCTCGGCCGGCTGCTCCAAGCCGGTGCGCTTGCCCAGTATGCCCACCAGGCGGAATACCAGGAACGCGGCCACCAGGCCGAACAGAACCAGATCGATCGGAAATCCGCCGCCCATCATCGCCTCCAAACGCCAATCACCACCCCGACATAGGCACGGCGGGCCGTCGGCACAATCTTTCTGGATCGGCGCAGGTCTGGAACGGCGCAGATCTGGTCCATTTCGCCGCCCGCACCGGATTGCACCACCGGCGGGGCACCGCTATCACCCTGGTATGATCCTGTTACGTCACGGCCAAAGCGAATTCAACTTGCACTTCACAGCCACCAAGCGCGATCCTGGGATCGTGGACCCGCGGCTGACGGCGCTCGGCCACGAGCAGGCCGAGGCCGCCGCTGTGGCGCTGGCAGGCGAAAACCTGCAGCGGATCATCGTTTCGCCCTACACACGGGCGCTGCAGACTGCGGCACCCATCGCCCGCGCGCTGGGCCTTCCGATGATCGTCAATCCTATCGTGCGGGAGCGCTATGCCTTCACCTGTGATGTCGGCTCGCCCATCTCACAACTCAGGCGCGAATGGCCGGATCATGATTTCAATCACCTGGACGAAATCTGGTGGCCCGAGATCGAGGAACCGGCTGAATCCGTTATTGGCCGCGCGGCGCTGTTCCGCACAGAAATGGTTGCCGCCGACTGGGAGCGCACCCTGGTTGTCAGCCATTGGGGATTCATTCTGTCCATGACCGGCGTCAGCGCCATGAATGGCACATGGCGGCGCTGCGACCCCACAATTCCCCCTCCCGCCGAGATTTCCTGGCGACATTAGGGCCCGATGATGTCTTCCGGCCCTAACTTATTGTTTCAACGATCATGTTTATGCATTTGGGTGAAGCAGCCCCGATGCATCATGATCTCGCTCAACGGAGTAACCCATGTCTGAAGCCGCCCCAGCCCAGCCACTCGTCGTGAATATCCAGTATGTCAAGGATCTCAGCTTCGAAGTCCCAGGCGCGCCCGGCATCTACACCACGCTCCGCTCGCCGCCCCGCGTGGACATCAACCTCGACGTGCAGGCCCGCCGCATCCAGGAAGGCCAGGACGTGTTCGAAGTGGTGCTCGCCATACGTGCGGAAGCCAAGGAAGCAACCGACAACGGCACCGAGGGCGCCCGCGTGTTCGTGGCCGAACTCGCCTATGGCGGCGTGTTCACGCTCACCGGCATTCCCGAGGAATCGGTGGAGCCCATCCTGCTGGTGGAATGCCCGCGCCTGCTGTTCCCGTTCGCCCGCAACGTGCTCAGCGACGTGACGCGTGAAGGCGGTTTCCCGCCCGTGCTGCTGCAGCCGATCGACTTTGTGGCCCTGTGGCAAAGCCGCCGGCAGACGCCGGTGGCGGGCAACGCCTGATCCTCTGCCCCCTGCACGCCGGTGGCGCGCAGGGGGGCTTTGCTATGCGGGCGGCGGCACGCCCCATTTGCGGAATTTTTCTGCAATCTGGCCGTCAATCTTGACGGCGTCGGCCAGATCTTTTGGTCCATCGACCCGGTTGAAGCGTTTCAGATAGGCGATCCCACGTCCGTACAGCGACGTTGCCTCGTTGGGCGCCAGACGCAGGGCGGCGTTATACTCGGTGATGGCCTCCTCGTAGCGCCCCATTCTCAGATACACGAAGGCGCGGGTATCCAGCAGGTTGGACGCCGCGGGGGCCAGAATCAGCGCCTCGTTGCAATCCGCGAGCGCTTCCTTCAGCGCGCCGGAAATGGCCTGATACCAGCAGCGGTCGTTCAGCGCGCGGATGCTGCCGGGCGCCAGCTTGATCACCTGGCCGAAATCGGCGATCGCCTTGTCATATTCGCCCTTGCCGGCAAAGGCGGCGCCGCGGTCCTGATAGGCCTGCGCGTAGGTCGGCTGGAGGTCCAGGGCGATGTTCAGATCGGCGATCGCCTTGTCGTACAACGGCACTTCGATATAGGCGATTCCGCGGCTTGCAAAAGCCACTGCGTCGCGCGGGTTAATGCGGATGGCTTCCGACAGGTCAGTCAACGCCTTGGCATTGTTGCCCTGCCGCCCGACGGCCACGCCGCGCATACGATACGCCAGGGCATTGTCGGGTTGCGCCCTGATCGCCGCGTCGTAGTCCGCAATCGCCGCCTCTGCCTTGTTGCTGCGCTCATAAGCGAAGCCGCGGGA
>JBBROR010000437.1:0-2462 GCA_038229175.1 Acetobacterales bacterium
ACGCTGCGGGCCATTTCACGGTCGTCCACGCCGGCGCGGATCATGGCGCCGAGGCGGGTGCGTTCGAGGAGGAGCCAGAGCAACAGGGCGGATGCCAATGCGAAGCCAAGGACGACAAGGCGATAGCCGGGAAAGGCGAAACCGGCGATGAAGACCGGGGGGCGCAGGTATCTCGGTGCGCCCAGCGGCATGGGGTCGCCGCCCCAGGTGAGGAGGCACAGATCGGCGATGATGAAGGCCACGCCAAGGGTTACGAGAACCTGGCCCTGTTCGTTGCCGGCAAGACGGCGGAGCAGCACGGCCTCCAGGACGACGCCGATGAGGCCCACGCCGATGCCGCTGACGAGCGCCGCCAGCCAAAAATTCATCTGGCTGGCCAGCAGCGACGCGCCGAAATAAGCGCCCAGCATGAACAGCGCGCCGTGGGCAAGATTGGGGATTCGCAACAGACCGAAGATCAGTGAAAACCCGGCCGAGAGCAGGAAAAGCAACCCACCCATGGCCAGGCTGTTGAGGCTTTGGACGATCCAGAATTGCACGCCTAGATTTCTCTTGGATCAGTTCTCAAGGTTCTTGGCCGGCGGGTAGTCGCGTGAGTAGACCGGTTTTGAGAGGAATTCGGCCTCTGGATAGGTCCAGAACTGACTGACATCGGGGTAGGTCTTGATGACGGTGTTGACGAACTTGGCGCCCTTCTTTTCAACCTTGCGAATATAGATGTTGCCGATGGCGTTGCCCTTGTCGTCGAACTTGAAAGGGCCGCGCACGCTGTCGGTGACGACGCTGGTGCGCATCGCCTTCATCAGCGCTTCGCGATCTTCGAACTTGCCGCCCAGCGCCTTCATGCCGGCTTCCAAAACCGCGCCGGCCACCGCGGGGCCTGCGGCGTAGTAGCCGGGGTCGATCTTGAAGTCACGCTGCATGCCGGCCACGAATTCCTTGTTCGCGGCGTTGTCGTAGGCGGCCGAATACCAGTTGGCGGAGATGATGCCCACGGCGTCCTCACCGGTTTGCTGCAGGATGGCTTCGTCCATCGCCGTCATGCCGCCGATCAGCGGAATTTTGCCGCCGAGGCCGTATTCAAAGAATGCTTTTGTAAAGCGGAAGCCGTTGGAGCCGGCGAAGGACATGAAGACCCCGTCGACGTTGTTCTTGATTTGCGACACGTAGGTGCCGTAGTCGGGCGCGTTCAGGGGTGGCCAGAGCTTCTGGACGATCTTGCCGCCGTTGTCTTCGAACACGCGCAGGAAGGCTGCGTTCTGTTCATGGCCGTAGGCGAAATCGTCGCCGATGATGGTCATGCGTTTGTATTTAAGCTCGGTGGCGGCGTAGTGCGCGATGGCGTGGGCGCATTGTCCCGCCGATGCGGTGGCGCGGGCGTACCACGGGCTGGCGTTGCGCTGGGTGGTGTCATCGGCCGCGGCCACGCCCAGGGTGGGCATTTTCTGGGTGTTGACGTAGTCGGCGATGGCCAGCGCCTCGAACGCGGCAAGCGGCCCGATCAGGACGTGGACCTTGTCGCGCTCCACCAGTTCCTGCGTTTTGGTGCGGGTGGTGGCCGGCGAGCCGGCGGTGTCGGCCACGATCAGCTGCACGTCCCGGCCGGCGAGCTTGTTGCCGCGCATCTTGAGGAACAGGTTCATACCCTGCTCCATCTGGATGCCGCCGGCGGCGAGCGGGCCGGTTTTGACGGTGAGGAAGCCGATGCGGATCGGCTCGTCCGCGCGGGCGATATTGCTCGTGAGCGCCAGCGTGGCAGCTCCCAGGCCGGATTGGACCAGCAATCTACGCGATAAGGCCATGGATCGTTCTCCCCCTACGTTTGCCGGTCTTATGCCGGTTGTTATCAGACGATAGCATTAGATGGCCGCGTCTTGCCAACGCGGTTTGTTTCACGCGGCGACGGATTGCCGCACGGGCATGGTCGCGAGTTTCGGTTGCACCTGTTCGGCGAGCAGGACCATCGAACGACGGGCGAGATCGCGGTCGGCCCAGTCGTGCCCGGCATAGAGCAAGGTGCCGAAATTCCCGACACTGTCGCGGAAGGCTTCAATCTTGTCGGCGACCTGGGAGGCGGTGCCGTAGATGACGAGGTCTTCGAGGACGCCTTCGACGGTAACGCTGTCGTCGGACGCGGCGCGGTCTTTCTTGAAGAGTTCGGCGCGCTTGGCCTTTTTCATCTTTTGGACCAGCTGGCTGAAGTAGAAGCGGTAGGGGCTGTTGGGCCCGGTGGCATATTCGCGGGCGGTGGCTTCGTCATCCGCGACAAAGATGCTTTTGGCCACGCGCCAATTGGCGGGGTCGGCCACGCGGCCGCCCTGTTTGCAGCCTTGCGCGTACATGGGCCAGTGGGTGGCCACCCATTGGGGCATAAGGAAATTCGCAGATATCGGCTCCCACCCGCGGGCGGCGGCTTCGACGATGCCTTTGGAATAGGGGGCAACGACGGTGCAGACGATGGG
>JBBROR010000438.1:0-2461 GCA_038229175.1 Acetobacterales bacterium
CACGTCGCTCATCAAAACATCTGCCAACGGAATAATTCCTTTCATCTTGCCAAGAGTGCGACGCCCGGCCAGCTTCAGGCCATGAGCGCTCATTTTATCGCCTACCTCGATCCACGCTGCGGCGAAACCTACCCGATCGAGATTCCGCGTTGGTGCGGCGACGGCGGCGCGCCCTTGCTGCTGACCGATCTGCCCGGCATCACGCGCGCGCAGATCGATCCGTCCGTCCGCAGCATCTGGCGCTATGCCGCAGCCTTGCCGCTGCCGGTGGCCGACCCGATCACGCTGGGCGAAGGCTGCACGCCGCTGTTGCGCCGCAAGCTACACGGGTCTGACGTCCACATGAAATGCGAGTGGTTCATGCCCACCGCCAGCTTCAAGGACCGCGGCGCCAGCGTCATGCTGAGCCTGCTGCGCCAGCAGGGCATCCATTCCGTGCTGGAAGACAGTTCCGGCAATGGGGGTGCGGCCGTGGCCGCCTATGCCGCCGCCGGCGGGATGACGGCCACCATCATGGCACCAGACTCGACCAGCCCCGCCAAGACGGTGCAGATGCGCGCCCACGGCGCCACTGTCGAGCTGATCCCGGGCACTCGCCAGGACACGTCGATCGCTGCCGAAAAACGCGCCTCGGAGATTTTCTACGCCAGCCACAACTGGCACCCGTTCTTCCTGCACGGCACAAAAACCCTGGCCTACGAGCTGTGGGAGGATCTGGGCTTTCGCGCGCCGGACAATGTCATCGTCCCCTGCGGCGCCGGCTCGAACGTGCTCGGCTGCCTGATCGGGTTTTCCGAATTGCTGCGCGCAGGCCAGATCGACCGCCTGCCCAGGCTGTTTGCAGCCCAGCCGGAGAATTGCGGCCCGATCGCCCGCGCGGTGCTCGGCCTGCCCCCGGTGCCAGCCCTGTCCACCATCGCCGAGGGCACCGCCATCGCAGCCCCCATTCGCCTGCCGGAAATCGCCGCAGCACTTTCCACCACCGGCGGCACCGCGGTGCTCCTCAGCGAGGACGAGATCGGCCAGGCCATGCTCGGCCTTGCGCGCCAGGGCATCTATGTCGAGCCGACCTGCGCCCAGGCCGCCGCCGCCTTCTCCCGATTGCGCGACGCCGGTACAATCGGCGCGAACGAGACCACCGTGATCGTGCTGACCGGCACCGGCATCAAGGCCACCCCCCGCATCGCCGCGCTTCTCGGCGTGTCTTTGTGATCCATATCGCCGAGCTTCTCGGCGTCCCGTTATAAGAGAACCGACCCCATGCGCCTGTCCGACCTGCCCACCCCCTGCCTCGTGCTCGACCGCCGCATCCTGGCGCGCAACCTCGCCAGCATGGCACACGCCACAGGCCGCCACGGCGTGCGGCTGCGCCCGCATATGAAAACCGCCAAATCGATCGACGTGGCGCGCATGGCGCTGGCGCTGAACGGCCCCGAAGGCGATGCCGATACCGGGGGCATCACCGTGTCCACTTTGGCCGAGGCCGAGTATTTCGCGGGCCACGGCCTGGTCGACATGATCTACGCCGTGGGCATCACGCCGCAGAAGCTGGACCAGGTGGCCAAGCTCAACGCGTCCGGCGCCGGGCTTATGATCATCACTGACGATGCCGAAATGGCTTCCGTCATCTCGGCGCATCCACACCCGGCGCGGACGCTGATCGAGATCGACACCGGCGAGCAACGCGGCGGCCTGTCCCCGGAAGACGACATGCTACTGGAGATCGCAGGCCGGCTCGGCGGCAATCTGGTGGGCGTCATCACCCATGCCGGCCATAGCTACGCGGCCCGCACGATGCAGGATTTTGTTCGCATCGCCGAGGACGAACGCCGGGGCGCGGTGCGCGCGGCCCAGCGTTTGCGTGAGGCCGGGTTCGACGTGCCGATCGTATCGGTCGGCAGCTCCCCCACCGCCCTGGCCGGTGCCAACTTCGACGGCGTGACCGAGGTGCGTGCCGGCGTGTATATGTTCGGCGACCTGTTCCAGGCCGAGATCGGCACCCACGGCCTCGAAGACATCGCCGTCAGCGTGCTGACCAGCGTGATCGGCCACAGGCCCGCCCAGCGCCGCCTGCTGGTCGATGCCGGCGCGATGGCGCTGTCGAAAGACCGCAGCACGCAGGCCACGGAAAACGACCAGGGATTTGGCCTGATGGTGGACATGCAGGGGCGGGCGGCATTCGGCCGCACCATTGTGGTCACCGCTTATCAGGAACACGGCGTGGTGGAACTCGACCCGCAGATGCCGCTGTTCATGCCGCCCATCGGCACCAAGTTCCGCATCCTGCCCAACCATACCTGCCTCACCGCCGCGGCTCATGACCGCTATTTCGTGATCGACGACGACAGCGAGACCGTGACAGCGATCTGGCCGCGCACCGGCGGCTGGTAGCTGGAAAATCCCTCTTTGCTTTGAGGTCCAGCCGCCTTTGGGGAAAATCGTCTCCACGAGCTGTCCGCCC
>JBBROR010000439.1:0-2454 GCA_038229175.1 Acetobacterales bacterium
CCTGTGCCGTACACACACTGGAAGCCTTGTTCTGGCGACACATCTCTTTGCCCTGCCTAGACCACCATCCCACGGCCGCCACCAACACCTGTCTATCCTCGGGGTTGACCGACGCCCTACATGACGGCGCTTATGCCGCAAGCCCGCTTGGCGATCGTGTGCGGGACGCCGTTGGCCGCTATGGCGGGCAAGACGGCATGGCCGCGATGCAGGCCGACCGCCCGATGCTGCACGCCGAGGCAGCCGCGCTCGCTTCCGGCCTCAGGGACCGGATCGGGATCGTCGATGTCCGCAACCCGATCGACCATCAGGCCGGGCGACACATGAGCAGGGGCGGATCGCCCTGGGAGACGACGATTCCCGCCACGAACCAGCGGGACGCGCGGGCGGAGGAGATCAACCATCTGCGCCGCGTGGTGGACCAGCTTCAGCGCAAACTGGCACGCTGATGTTGCCCGAACAGACGCTCCTACGTCTGATTGTTATTTGCCGGACAGTTGTTATCTCAGTGAACATTGCGCGGAGTACACCATGACGCCAGACAAGTCTTCCCGCTTGCGTTTCCTCAGTGGCGCCGTCTGGCTGATGGTGCTGCTCTGCCTGTCGCCCATCCTGGCCTGGGCGCAGCCCGGAGGTGTGTCGAAGCGCGACGGCACCTGGGCGCAGACCTATGTCGATCGTCCCGCCGATCCCGCCGTGCGGTTCGGACAACTCGCCAACGGAATGCGCTTCGCCATCCAGCACAATGCCTCGCCAGCCACCCACACCTCGCTGCGCTTGCTGATCCGCTCCGGCTCGCTCGCCGAGCGCGAGGACCAGCGGGGCTTGGCACATTTTCTAGAACACATGGCGTTCCGGGGCTCCAAAAACGTGCCGGCCGGCGACATGATCCGCATCCTGCAGCGCCTTGGGCTCAGCTTCGGGGCCGACACCAACGCACGCACGTCGCTCGATGAGACGGTCTATCAGCTGGACCTGCCGCAAAGCGACTGGGAAACAACCGGCACCGGGCTGATGCTGCTCCGCGAAATCGCCGGCGAGCTCACCTTGGCGCAGACCGAGATGGACCCGGAGCGCGGTGTGGTGCTGTCGGAGGAAAGGGTGCGCGACGGGCCCAGCTATCGGCGCGGCGTGGCGGAGCTGGCGTTTCAGATGGAAGGTCAGTTGCCGCCCCGGCGGATGCCGATCGGCCAGACCGATATCATCCGCAATGCCCCGGTCTCGCTGATGCGCGAATTCTATGAGGCAGAGTATCGGCCGGACAACGCGACCGTTGTGGCTGTCGGCGATTTCGATATGGACGCGATGGAGGCCGCGATCCGCACGCGGTTCACAGGCTGGGTCGCCAAGGCTGCGGCACCGGTGCGGCCGAACCTGGGTGCGGTGCTGACACGCGGCCCCTCCGTGCGGGTGCTGACCGCGCCCGGCACGCCGCAGGGTCTGTCGCTCGCCTGGGTCGCACCCTATGACAACGCGGCCGACACCATGGCGCGAGGGCTTCGCGATGTGGCCAACGGCTTGGCGATCGGCGTGCTGGGCAACCGGCTGGAATCACTGACGCAAGGTGCTGATGCCCCGTTCCTGTCGGCATATGCCGGGCGGTCCGGGGCTTTTAGGGCCGCGACCATCGCGCTGATCAATGTCCAGCCAAAGCCGGCGGGCTGGCAGCGTGCGCTTGACGCCGCAATCGCCGCACAGCGAGGCCTCGTGGGCTTCGGGATCCGGCCCGACGAACTCGAGCGTGCAACCGCCGAATTCATGACCGGCATCCGCGTGGCTGCGGACGGTGCGAGAACCCGGCAGTCCAACCGAATTGCCGACGATATCGTGCACGCGGCGAGCAGCGACGATGTCTACACAAGCCCAAGCCAGGATTTGGCCGAGGCCGTCGCCATTTTGGAGAAACTTGGTCCAGCTGAGATCGACGCAGCCGCGAAGCGTTTGTTCACCGGCTCCGGCCCGCTGGTGTTCCTGGCCGGCCCCGAAGCCATTCCAGGCGGTGAGGCGGCGGTGGCCACCGAGCTGGCCGCTGCAACCGAGCGCCCAATCCAGAACGGCAAGGCCGAGGCGGCCAAAAGCTGGCCCTATGGCGCATCGCCCCCGGGTGCCATCGCTGCACGCACCGCAATTGCCGATCTGGACGTGATATCGGTGCGGTTCGCCAACAACGTACGCCTTCTCGTCAAGCACACGGATTTCGCGCGCGACGAGGTGCTGGTATCGGTGCGCATCGGCACCGGGCGGCTGGGTATCGCGCCGGAGCACGCCCGCGAGACGTGGATGGCAAGTGGTACCGTGCCGATGCTGGTGGCGGGCGGAACACGAGAACTGACACGCGACGACATCCAGAAACTAACCTCCGCCAACCGCCTCGACGTCCGGCAGTCGCTCGACGACGACGCGTTCGTGCTAACGGGAACCACGCGGCCGGCGGATCTGGATCGGCAGTTGCAA
>JBBROR010000440.1:0-2438 GCA_038229175.1 Acetobacterales bacterium
AGGCGGCCCAGGCCTTCCTCGAACAGCACCACCACGGCAGCTCCCAAAATGGCGCCGTGCAGGGAGCCGGCGCCGCCGAGCAGCACCATCACCATCAACGAGCCGGAGCGGCCCCAGGTGGCGTAGGCGGGGGAGACGAATTCCGCCTCGTTGGCGAGCAGCACGCCGGCGATGGCGCAGACCATGGCGGCAATGACAAGGGCCGTGAGTTCGACGGCGAACACGTCGATCCCCATCGCCTGCACCCGCACGCGGTTCTGACGGGACGCCGACAGGATGCGGCCAAAGCGGGATGCGGTGAGCATGCGGAACAGCAGCCAGACGACGAACAATGTGCCGAGGCTGAGGATGTAGAGCCCGCCACGTCCGGCCAATTTCCAGCCGGCAAGGGTGATGCGGGAATCGAGGGAATATCCGTCGTCACCGCCGTAATCGGCGAGCGAGCCGGCGGCAAAATACACCATCTGGGCGAAGGCCAGGGTGATCATCAGGAAGTTGATCCCCGTGGTGCGCAAGGCGATGGCGCCGGTGGCCAGTGCGAAGGCTCCGGCGGCCAGCATTGCTGTCGGCACGACAATCAATGCGTCGTGGATGCCGGCGGCGTCGAGCATTGCCATGGCATAGGCACCGATCGCCAGTGGTGCGGCGTGGCCGAAGCTGGCGAGGCCGCCCACGCCCAAAATGAAATCCAGGCTCATCGCCGCAATGGCAAAGATGATGATGCGGCCTGCCACCAATGGTACGAAGCCGCCGAATGGCATGCCGGCTTCGCGCAGAATGGGGATGGCGGCGAATGCTGCAAAGATCGCCCACGGCACAATTCGCGAAGCCCGGCTCATGCGCGGGCCGGGAACAGTCCGGCGGGGCGTATGGCGAGGATGGTCGCCATCACCAGGTAGATCAGCATCGAGGCCACCGCCGGGCCAACGCGGGCCGAAGTGGTTGCACTCAGCACCGCGTGCGAAAGATCGGTGATCAGGGCGCGGCCCAGCGTGTCCACCAGCCCTACCAGGCAGGCGGCCACGAAGGCGCCGCGGATGGAGCCGACGCCACCGATGACAATGACGACGAAGGCGAGAATGAGCAGGTTCTCTCCCATGCCCGGCTCCACCGACACCAGGGGGGCGGCGAGGACGCCGGCGAAGCCTGCCAGCATGGCGCCCATGCCGAAGACAATACGAAAAAGGCGGCCGATATCGACGCCGAGCCCTTCCACCATGGCGCCATTGCTGGCGCCGGCGCGGATCAGCATGCCGACACGGGTGCGGTTGACGACCAGCGCCAGGCCGGCCGCCACGGCGAGGCCGGCGGACATCACGGCGATGCGGTAGATCGGGTAGCGCAGGCCTTCCACCAGTTGGAACGATCCTGACAGCAGCACCGGCATTTTCATGTCGAGCGGGTTGGAGCCCCAGAGCAGGCGCGTGGCCTCGTTCAGGGTGATGATGATGCCGAAGGTGGCCAGCACCTGGTCAAGCTCGGAGCGGCGATAGAGGTGGCGGAAGACGAGGTATTCGAGAGCCAGGCCGAAGGCGCCGGCGGTGAGAGAGGCGAGCAGGAGGCCGGCCCAGAAGCTGCCGGCCAACGACGCAAAAGTGACGCCGAGATAGGCACCGATCATGTACTGCACACCGTGGGCGAGGTTGACGAACTTCATCACGCCGAACACCAGGGTGAGCCCGGCGGAAATGAGGAACAGGAGCATGCCAAGCTGCATGCCGTTCAGCGCCTGCACGATCAGCAATGTCATGCAGACGCGCCCGCCCCGTCAGTTCATCTTGCAATCTGCGGCGTAGGGATCGACGTCGGCGGAGAGCACCTTTTTCTGGATTTCTGTTTGCAGCTTGCCGTCTGGTCGTTTGGCGACGCGGGCGAGGTAGAAATCCTGCACCGGGTAGTGGTTGACGCCAAATTTGAAGCTGCCGCGCACGCTTTCGAACGGCGCCTTTTCGAGGGCTGTGCGCAACTTGGCGTGGTCGGTGCCCCCGGCCAGGCGCACGGCGCCATCGATCAGGCGGGCGGTGTCGTAGGCCTGGGCCGCGTAGGTTGCCGGCACATATTTATACTTTGCCTCGAACGCCGCCACGAAGGCCTTGCTCGCTGGGTTGTCCATGTTCGGCGCCCAATTGGTGCCCGAATAGAACCCGATGGCGGCATCGCCCTCGGCCGGCAGCGTGCTTTCATCGACGGTGAAGGACGACAGGACGGGAATTCGCTCCAGCCCGGCCGCGCGATATTGTTTGACGAAGTTGATGCCGAGGCCGCCAGGAAGAAAGACATACACGGCGTCCGGCTTGGCGTCGGCTATTTTGGCGATCTCGGACTGCATGTCCATCTGCGTCAGCGGCACGTAGTCCTCGGCGGCAACCTCGCCCTTGAAGCGGCTTTTGAAGCCCGTCAGGGCGTCGCGGCCCGCTTGGTAGTTCGGTGCGACAAGG
>JBBROR010000441.1:0-2418 GCA_038229175.1 Acetobacterales bacterium
CTACCAACTCCCGGCTGACGCGATGGAGTTCCGGGTCTTCCGGCTCAAACAGGCCGGGCGCGCTGATCTTGGGCTGGCCGCGGACCTGGCCCTGGGCGTCTACCACGATCGAGGCGATGACCACGCCGTTGAACAACATACGGCGCCGGGCACCCATTACGCCGCCTTGCAGCGGCACGAGGCGGGTGCCGTCCAGCACAAGCTTGCCGACGGGGGCGGAGTCAATCACTTCTGGCACGCCGGGGTATAGGCTGAGGATGTCGCCATCCTCCATCAGGATGGGTACGACCTGCAGTTCCTGCGCAAGGGCCGCGTGGGCCGACAGATGGCGCCATTCGCCGTGCACGGGCACCGAATATTTCGGGCGGATCAGCGCGTAGAGGCGCTTCAGTTCATCGCGCGCCGGATGGCCAGACACATGGGTGAGATGGTCCTTGTCGGTGATGAGCGTCACGCCCCGGCGGACCAGATTGTCCTGCACGGTGCCGATGGCGCGTTCGTTGCCCGGGATCATGCGGCTGGAGAACACCACGGTGTCCCCTTCCCCCAACTCGATACGCGGATGCTGGTCAGCGGCGATGCGGGCCAAGGCGGAACGCGGCTCGCCCTGGCTGCCGGTGCAGATCATCAACAGGTTGTCGTCCGGAATGTCCTGCGCGTCGTCCTCGCTGGCGAACGGCGGGATGCCCTTCAGGTATCCGCATTCGCGGGCGGAAGCGTCGATGTTGCGCAGCGACCGGCCGACCAAGGCCACGCTGCGGCCGCAGTCCAGTGCCGCAAGCGCGATTGATTCAAACCGCGCGACGTTGGACGCGAAGCAGGTGACGGCGACGCGGCCTTTGAGGCCCTTGATAAGATCGGCCAGCGATCGGCGCACATCGCCCTCGGAGCCCGATTCACCGTCGACCATCGCGTTGGTGCTGTCGCACACCATTGCCAGCACGCCTTCGTCGCCCAGCGCACGCAAGGCCGCCTCGTCGGCGCGCGGGCCGATCAGCGGCTCGGCGTCGAATTTCCAGTCACCTGTATGGAACACGATGCCGGCTTTGGTTCGGATCACCAATGCCTGGCTCTCGGGGATCGAGTGCGCCATCGACATGAATTGCAGGCCGAACGGGCCGATCTCGAACGAGCCACCGGGCTTGATGGTGTGGATCTTGACCTCGTTCTGAAGGCCAACCTCTCCCAATTTCCGTCGCAGCACAGATGTCGCGAACGGCGTGGCCCAAATCGGGCAGCGCATCTGGCGCCACAGATGAGCCACCGCACCAATATGGTCTTCATGCGCGTGGGTGATCACCAGGCCCAGGAGCTTGTCCCGGCGCTCGGCGATGAAGGCCGGATCTGGCATCATCACTTCCACTTCCGGATGCGCCGCGCCACCGAAGCCGATACCGCAATCGATCGCCAGATATTGCCCGCCCGACCGGTAAAGGTTCAGGTTCATTCCAATCTCACCCGTCCCGCCCAATGGCAGGAAGGACAGATCACCGCTGATAGCGTTCATCATTTACTTTCAAAAAGCGGCCCATATGGGGGCCGCAACCATAGACCAGATTCAAATTTGCCGCCGAGAACGAGACGATCGAAAATCAATCGCTGTCCGTCAGGCGACCGCGTTCCTTACTCAATGTGGGTGCGGCGTTGCGCATCGCCAACAGGCGAAGTCCGTCAAGCGTAAGATCGGGGTCGATCTTTTCGATTACGGTGGTGCCTTCCGCCATCAACGGCGCGAGGCCGCCGGTTGCGATCACCTTGAGGTGCTCCCCATACTCTGCCTGGATGCGCGCGACCAGCCCTTCAATCAGCCCGACATAGCCCCAATAGATCCCGGACTGCATGGCAGGCACCGTGGAACGGCCGATCACCGCCTGGGGCCGGCCGATCCCGATTCGCGGCAGGCGGGCGGCTGCTTTGTGCAGCGCCTCGATCGACAGGTTGATGCCGGGGGCGATGATGCCACCGAGATAAGCGCCGTCGGCACCCACCACATCGAACGTGGTGGCGGTGCCAAAATCGATGACGACCAGCGGGCCACCATAGGCCTGGTGTGCAGCAAGCGAGTTCAAAAGCCGGTCTGCACCCACTTCATCGGGGTTATCGATGCGAATATCAAAACCCCAATCCAGCCGGGCACGGGCAATCAGCGGCTCGCTGTCGAACCACTCACGGCACAGGCGACGCAGGTGATACAGCGCCGCCGGCACCACGGTGCCGATCACGGTGCGATGGATCTGCTCGCGCTTAAGGCCCACGAGGTTGAACAGGCTAAGCAGCCAGACGACGTATTCATCAGAGGTGCGCTGGTCATCGGTGGCGATCCGCCAGGTGCCGACCCAGTTGTCTCCGTCATGGACGGCGAAGACGATGTTCGTGTTCCCGGCGTCCACCACCATCAGCATGCGTTTTGCTCCAGCC
>JBBROR010000442.1:0-2417 GCA_038229175.1 Acetobacterales bacterium
CGGCATGCTGTCGATCAACCACCACGGCATCGCCCTGCCGGAAGTGCCGTTCGGCGGCATGAAGGACAGCGGCTACGGATCCGAAGGCGGGCTTGAGGCCATTGAGGCGTATCTGAACACGAAGCTCGTCACCCAGTCGATTTGATCTGGTGGGGGCGTGACGCTACGGCGTCATCGCCCCCATGCGCAGCCTGCGGGCGCGGGCGACCGTGCCCAGCACGATGGCGACATGGATCATGATGGCGATGCCAAGGCCCAGCGCGTGCTGTCCTTGGCTCGCCTCGGTTCGCGCCAGGGTCAGGCATCCCAGTGGCGCCAGCACGAAAACAGCGGTGAAAAGCCCGGGATTGGTGCCGCGCACGCGGATCGCGGCGCCGACATGGGTGAGTGCATTGACAAGCACCAAGTAGGGCGCCGCAAGCGCGTCGCCCGGCGTGGCAAAGCAGGCCGCATACAGCGCCATCAAATTCAGCCCCCAGACGCCCGGCAGATTGATCCACAGCACGCCTTTCGTCGTCAGGGCATCGATCCCTCCAAACAGGCGATCATTCACGAAGCGGCGAAAGCGATCCGTTGCGTGCTCCTCCACCTGATGCACCATATAGGCCGGCGAATGGAGAAAAATCAGAAGAAGTGAAAGCCCGTGGCGGTCGCCGATGACGGGTGCCGCGGCGATCAGCGCAGCCGCCATGAACCCCGCGCCGCGCACCCAGTTTGCCGCAATCCAGCCTTTGCAGCCCATTTCAAGCATCGTTGGTATCACCAAGAAGGGACAAGCCGTCCCGCCAGACGCCATGCAGTGCCAGTGCGTCGTCAAGGATCACGAAATCCGCTCTGCTGCCAGGCGCGATGCGGCCTCGGTCGTGGAGGCCCACGGCATCGGCCGGTGTTCGCGTCGCCATGCGCAAGCCGTCCGCGAGGGGGATGCCCACCTGCGTCACCGCCAGCTGCACCGCGCGGGCGAGGCTCAGATGCGCGCCGGCCAACGTGCCATCGGCATCGCACAGCCGCCCATCGCGCAGCCGGATGGCGTTGCCATCGATCGTGAAGGATTCGAGCGACGATCCGATTGTGGCCATCGCGTCCGACACCAGAAACAACCGCGCCGCGCCCATGCAACGATAGGCCATCGCCACGCTTGCCGCATGCACGTGCAGAAGATCGACGATGATGCCTGCCACGCCGTGGAGCAATGCTGCTCCCACCATGCCGGGTGTGCGCGACCCTAATTGCGACATCGCGTTGAACAGATGGGTGGTCCCTGTGATGCCGCCCGCAAATCCCGCGACGGCCTGCTCGAAGCTCGCATCGGTATGTCCCGCGAACACGATCTTTCCCGACCGCGCGATGGCGTCGACATCCGGTGCGCAGACGATCTCGGGGGCCAGCGTGAGCAGCATCGCGCCTTCGAAACCGGCCACCAATTCCGCGATATCGGCTGCGTCGGGCACCGTGATGGCAGCGAGCGGATGAATGCCGCGGCGGGCAGGAGACAGGAACGGGCCTTCCAGATGCAGGCCCGCGATCCCGCCGATCCCCATTGCCATGGCATTGCGCACGGCTGCGATCGCGCAAGTTCGCGTCGGCCTCTCGCTGCTCATAAGCGTGGGCAGGATCGTGGTGGTGCCAAGGCCGGCATGCGCGTTTGCGATGATCTGCAAGGTTTCAGGCGTGGGCTCGTCATTGAACATCACCCCGCCGCCGCCGTTGACCTGCAGGTCGACGTAACCGGGTGCCAGGATCAGATCGGCATCGAGATGCAGCGTTCGACAGCCGGTTGGGATGTTATCCACCGCGCCGATCGCCACCACGTGCCGGCCTTGCACCAGTACGGCAGATGCCCCGCGCATCAACGTTCCATCGAAAACCCGTTGAGCAATCAGCGCTTTCACAAAGATGGTTCCGCCAGTGTTGCGCGCAGGCTGCCGTTGTGACGGGCCAGGGCGGCATCGGCCAGTTCTGCGGTCGTCCTTTTCTCGACAATAACAACGGCGGTTTTGACCCGGCCGCCGCTGGAGATCAGGGCCTGCTGCGCGGCCTCCAGGGAGGCCCCTGTGATCTGCTGCAACATCCGCTCCGCCCGGCGCCGCAACTTCTCGTTGGTGGCCACCATGTCCACCATCAGCCCATCATGTACCCGCCCCATTCGCACCATGATCAGGCTCGACAACAGGTTCAGCACCACCTTCTGCGCCGTGCCCGCCTTCATGCGGGTGGAGCCGGCAATCACCTCCGCCCCTGTCTCCACCAAAATCCCATGCGCGGCCTCGCGGAGGATGGCGCCGTCGGCCGAGTTGGCCACGGCAATGGTGCAAGCACCACGCGCGTTGGCTTCCCGCAGGCAGGCCAGGGTGAACTTTGTGCTGCCGCTCGCGGCGATGCCGATCACAACGTCGTGTTTGCCGATGGTATGGCTC
>JBBROR010000443.1:0-2407 GCA_038229175.1 Acetobacterales bacterium
CCGGAGATGGTGGCGTTGCTGGAGGCGTGCCCGCAGGCGGGGCGGATGCTGAAGCCGATCTGCCGGATGCTGGCGGTGGAGACGACTTTGCTGCGACAGCGCGCCGCGGTGGCGAGGGTGAGGGAACGGCTGGCTTCGCCGGTGGTTGCTTGCACAGGTGCCGTGGTGGCGCGGCGGGTTGGACAGGTTGAGGAGCCCTGGCGGATACCGCTGCCGCGGGGGGTATTGGCCGCGGCGCGGCGACAGGGGTTTGGACGGCGTGTTGTCTTGAAGGGGTGATTGGGTTGGAGAAAAGACGCGTCTTAATTGTTCCGGATACGCAATTTATTGGAGTTTGTCGGCACCGGTGGCAAGAAATTTCGTATCCCATGCGCTGCGCCTGCGCTGAAGCCCGGCACAATGGAGGCGCGCCAGCGGGCGGGTTTTGATGAAGCTGATCAGCTGGAACCTACTCCATAAAGGTGGGGCCAGTCTGGGCGAACTCGCTGGCCTGATCGGGCGCGAGCGGCCGGATCTGGTTTTGTTGCAGGAGGCGACGGAGGCGTTTGTGGGGCTGGTGGCCTTGCATGGCGGCAGCTTCTGGCGGGAGCCGTTGCCGGGGCGCAGGCATGGGCTGGCCGTTTGGTCGCCCGAGCCGAGAGTGCCGCCGCCGGCGGTTGTGGCGCTGCCGTCAGGCACGGTGGTGCGGCGGGTGTGCCAGATTGTTTTGCTGGGCGATGTTGGCATCGCGAATGTTCATCTTTCGCATGGCCAGGTGCTGAACCGGCGGCAGCTTCGTTTCATCGCGGCCGTTCTGCCGCCGCGGGCTGCGATCATCGGCGACATGAACATGGTTGGCCCCGCCTGGCTGCCGGGGTTTGAGGAGGCGGGGCCGCAGCATCGCACCCATCGCATGAGCGCGCTGGTTCCGCTGCGGCTGGATCGTTGCCTTGTGCGCGGGCTTGCTGGCCGGGCCTGTGAAATTCACACGCGCGGCGGATCGGACCATCACCCGATCGGCGTGACCCTGGCGCCGGCGGCGGCGCGGTAGGAATGCGGCATGATGGGCGGGCCAGGGCGCATTCCAACCGGAAAAAGCCAAAGTGCCGCCGTGTTAGAGCGTGATGATTTTGGGTGAAGCAACCCAAACGCATCATGATCTGGTATTTGTTTTACCAATCATGTTCATCCGTTTTGTTGAAGCAACCCAAACGGATCATGATTTAGCCTTTGTTTTACCGATCATGTTCATCCGTTTGGGTGAAGCAACCCAAACGGATCATGATCTAAAGATGTCGGCCAAGATAAAGCGAGGCTGCTCGACTGTCGGCCAGCAATTCGGCTGCGGTGCCGTGCATCGCCACCTTGCCGCCATCAAGAATGAAGCCGTAATCGGAAACCGCGAGGCTTTGGCGTGCCCGTTGCTCCACGACCAGCACCGAGACGCCGAAATTGGGTAACGCGCGGATGCGCGCGAAGGCGTCGGCAACCAGGGGTGGCGAGAGGGCGGCGGTGGGTTCGTCGAGGATCATCAGGCGCGGCGAGGGCATCAGCGCGCGGGCGAAGGCGAGTTGCTGGCGTTCGCCTCCGGACAGACTGCCGGCCCGCGCGCGGCGACGCGTGGCCAGGGCCGGGAACGCGGCGAGCAACTCGGCGATCCGCGCCTTCTGCCGGGCTACGCCGCTGACCACCAGCAGGTTTTCGATGACACTGAGGGAGGCGAACACGTTGGAGACCTGCGGCACGTAGCCGATGCCGCGCGCCATGCGCTGCTCCGGCGCCAGGCCGAGAATGCTGTGGCCCTCGAACCGCAACGTTCCGCGCACCACCGGCAGCAGACCGACGATGGCCTTGGCCAGCGTTGATTTTCCGGCGCCGTTGGTGCCCGCCACGGTGACGATCTTGCCCTGGTTCAGTGTGAGCGAGATGCCGTTGAGAATATCAACCTCGCCATATCCGCCGGTGAGATCGGCTATCTCCAGCAGGCTCATGCAGCGCCCCCAAGATAGGCCTCGCGCACCTGCGCATCGGCGAGCACGGCATCGGGATGGCCCTCGGCGATGATCCGGCCACGGTCCAGCACCGCCAGGACGGGCGTGAGCCGGGTGAGGGCATCGAGGTCATGCTCGATGATCAGAAAGCCGATGCCGGTGGCGTTGAGGTCGCGGATGCGGTCGGCGATGTCGGTGATGAGCACTGGGTTGACGCCAGCAAATGGCTCGTCGAGCAGGATAAAGCGTGGGCGCAGCATCAAGGCACGGCCGAGTTCGAGCAGCTTCTTCTGCCCGCCGGACAGCAGCCGTGCCGGTTGCCCGGCCACGCCGGACAGCCGCAGGCGCTGCAGGATTTCGTCCGCACGCGCGCCAAGCCTGGCCTCCTGGCGTGCCACCAGGCCCGGTCGGAGGAACAGGCCGAACAGCGTCTCGCC
>JBBROR010000444.1:0-2394 GCA_038229175.1 Acetobacterales bacterium
ACGCGACGAAATCGTGTCGATCACAGCCACCGTCACAAAGATCAGCAGGATGATGAACAGCACCTCGTCCCAGTAACGCACCTTGATCCGCTCGGCGATCTGCAGCCCGATGCCGCCGGCGCCCACCACGCCGAGAATGGAGGCCGAGCGGACATTGCTTTCGAACTGATATAAAAACTGCGCGATCATCACCGGCAGGACCTGCGGCAGCAGCCCAAAGCGCACGCGCATCACGAATCCGCCACCGACGGCCTTGATCGCGTCGGTCTCACGCGGGTCGGCATTTTCGATCGCCTCGGCAAACAGCTTGGCCAGCACGGCAACCTCGGCGGCGAAGATTGCCATCACCCCCGCCAGCGGCCCCAGCCCCACGGCCCGCACGAAGGCCAACGCCCAGATCAGCTGGTCCATGCCGCGCAGCCCATCGAACGCGCGGCGCAAGGTGAAATGCGCCAGCGTGTGCACCACCACGTTGCGCGAGCCCAGGAAACCCAGCGGCACCGCCACGATCATGGCGGCAAAGGTTCCGAAGAAGGCCATCGCCACGCTTTCGGCCAAGCCATGCAGGATCTGCGGCCATTGCTCGCCGGGGCTTGGCGGGATCATCAGCCGCACGATCTTGCCCAGCCCGTCCAATCCGTTCCAGACCCTGGCTGGCGTGATGTCGAACCAGCGCAGCACCGTGACAAGCCAGACGAACGCCAGCACGGCGGCAGCAGCGCGGGCCAGCTTCACCCATGGCGGCGGACCAAAGGCACGTGGCATCCGTACGCGCCAGGCTTCGATATCGGCCGGCGTTACCGCGACGCGACGCGGCGTATCGGGCATCAGGCGGCGCCCATCGCGAAGCTGCGCAGCCGCTCGGACATCAAATCGATGAAGGCCACTGTGATGATGATCAGCACGATGATGGCGCTGATCTCTTCGTAATAGCTGGAGCTGATGACCTGATACAGCTCCTGCCCGATGCCGCCGGCGCCGACGAAGCCGATCACGGCGGCGCCGCGCACGTTGATTTCGAAGCGAAGCAGGAAATAACTCAGGAAATTCGGCAGCACCGCCGGCAGCACGGCGAACCGCGCCGCCTGCGCCCAGGTGCCGCCGGTGGCGCGCACGGCCTCCCACGGGCCCATGTCGATGTTCTCGACCACCTCGGCGAACTGCTTGCCCAGCGCGCCCACCGTGTGCAGCGCGATGGCGAAGATTCCCGCCATGGGACCCACGCCGAATGCCCAGACCAGGATCAACGCATAGACGATGTCGGGCACGCAGCGGAACAGCTCCAACGTGCGGCGCGCGAGCAGATAGACGCCACGCGAAGGTGCCAGGTTGGCGGCGGCGATGAAGGAGGCCAGGAATGCCACGACGGCGCCGATCAGCGTGGCCAACAGTGCCATCTGGCTGGTTTCCAGCAGCAGCCAGGCCCAGCTGTCCAGCCGGTAGAACCAATAGGCCAGCGAGCCCTCGGTCTTCACCCCGCCGAATAGGTTGGAGGCTTGCAGATGCGGCACGAGCTTTTCGAAATAGGCCCCCACACGCGGCAGGCCTTGCGCCAATGCGGCGGGGCTGACATCGGACATCCACGCCGACATGGCCAGGCAGGCGAGCAACAGCGTGGCATAGAACACAGTGGCCTTGCGCTTGGCCTTTCGCCGGGCGGCAAGTTCTTCCAGGATCCGCTCCACGACAGGCGAAATCTGATGCAGCCGCGCGCCTGACGATGCAGCCGCCGAAGCCGCGGTCATCGCTTGCGGCGTTCGCTGGCCTCGGCCTTCAGCAGATCGATGAACACGGCATAATCTTCATGCCGCACCGGCACCCAATCCTTGCCGCTGCCCATGTCCATCGAATGGAAGATGTCCGGATAGGCCGTGGGGATCGCGCGATGCAGCGCCAGCATGTCGTCGCGAAATGCCTGCGGCGTGTCGGCCCGCACCGTCAGTGGCCCGTTCTCGATGGGGCGGGATTTCCAGATGATCCGCATGTCCGACATATTGAGCAGCTTCTTGTCGACCATCACCCGCAGCATGCCGCGCGTGTAGCCCTGCGCCACGTCGCCCAGGCCGGAACTCCAGGTCACGCCGGCATCATATTGGCGCCCCAGCACGGCCACCACGCCTTGCTCATGGCCGCCGGCAAACCCGGTGCGGCTGAAATACCTGCCGGGTTCGGGATCGATGCCCATCACACGGAACTCCGAGCGCGGGATCAGGTAGCCGGAGGCACTGTTGGGGTCGGCCCAGGCGAGTGACTTGCCCTTGAGCTGTTCGATGGAGGTGATGCCGCTATCGGCGCGGACATAGAGCACCGCGACATAGGACGTGCTGCCGTCCGATTCCTGGGAGGTGAGCAGCGGGATGACGTTGCCCTTGCTCTCGACCCAGGCGGCGGCAT
>JBBROR010000445.1:0-2387 GCA_038229175.1 Acetobacterales bacterium
CGCGATGGATGCAACCCCTCGCGCAGCTTGCGACGGATGCGATCTGGCACCGCGGTGAGGAAGAAATCGCGAAGCTCGGCACGAAATGCGTGCTCATCCGCGGTGAAGCTGAGGTCCATCCCTACACTCCCTTATCTCGCCGAAGGCCACAGGCCCCCTTGATGTGCATGTATGCTTGAGTTCAGACTGCGCATCGTCTCGGCACCCGTCAATTCCGAACTTGGAGCCGCAGGGCGTCCGTGGCACGGTCGCGCGCCAGCAAGAATGGAGACGCCCCGATGACCCTTCCCCTTATATTGCAGCGGCTTAGGCTGCCGGTAATCGGCGCGCCGCTGTTCATCATCTCCACTCCCGATCTGGTCATTGCCCAATGCAAGGCAGGCATCGTCGGTTCCTTCCCGGCGCTCAACGCACGCCCAGGCCCGGTCCTGGCGGAGTGGATTCGCCGCATCAAGGGCGAGTTGGCGGAGCACGACGCCAGGCACCCGGACCTCCTGGCCGCCCCCTTCGCGGTCAACCAGATCGTGCATCGCTCCAACGAACGGCTGATGCACGACATCGATGTCTGTGTGTCGCTTGAGGTCCCGCTCATGATCACCTCGCTCGGCGCCCGGCCGGAGGTCTATGAGGCCGCACATTCCTACGGCGGCATCGTGCTGCACGACGTCATCAGCAACGCCTTTGCCCACAAGGCCATCGAAAAGGGCGCCGACGGGCTGATCGCGGTGGCAGCCGGCGCCGGCGGCCACGCCGGCACCATCTCGCCGTTCGCACTTGTCCAGGAAATCCGCATTTGGTTCGACGGACCCGTGGCACTCTCGGGCGCCATCGCCACCGGCGGCGCCATCCTGGCCGCCCGCGCCATCGGTGCCGACCTTGCCTATATTGGCTCCGCCTTCATCGCAACGGCGGAGGCCAATGCCGCAGCTGGCTACAAGGACATGATCATACAAAGCACCGCTGATGACATCGTCTATACCAACGCCATCACCGGTGTGCACGGGAACTACCTCAAGCCCAGCCTTGTCCGCGCTGGGCTTGACCCCCTCAACCTGCCGCAAGGCGACGCCAGTCAGATGAGCTTCGGCGAAGGCCGCGTGCGCGCCTGGAAAGACATTTGGGGCGCCGGCCAGGGTGTGGGTGGGGTGAGCGAGATCGTACCGGCCGCTGATCTGATCACCCGCCTCGATAGCGAATATCGGGCGGCCCAGGCCCGCATCGGGATATCCGCATGAGCGAGGCAGGCATCGCCGGCCGCGTGGCGTTTGTCACGGGCGCCAGCTCGGGCCTTGGCGCCCGTTTCGCGCGCGTGCTCGCCGCCGCCGGCGCCCGTATCGTGATTGCGGCCCGGCGTGAGGATAGGCTGCACGCGTTGGCAGCGGAACTGCGCGCCGATGGTGTCGAGACGCTAAGCGTGGCGCTGGACGTCTCATCCTACGCCTCCATCCAGGAAGCCGCCGCCAAGACCGAAAAAACGCTTGGCCCGATCGATATCCTGGTGAACAACGCCGGCATCAGCCACCAGGCGCGTATCGAGGACGTGACCGAGAAAGACTATGACGATCTGATGGCCACCAATCTGAAGGGCGCCTTTTTCATGGCCCAGGCCGCCGCCCGCCAGATGCTCGCGCATCGTGTGGAAGGCCGCATCGTCAACATCGCAAGCATCGCAGGCCTCCGCCCGCTGGGCCAGCTTTCCACCTACTCCATGTCCAAGGCGGGCCTGGTGCAGATGACCAAGTCCATGGCCCGCGAATGGGGCCGCAGCGGCATCAACACCAACGCCATCTGTCCCGGCTACATCGCCACCGAAATCAGCGAGGATTTCGTTGAAACCGAAGCCGGCAAACGCCTCCTCGCCTCGCTGCCCCGCCGCCGCCTGGGCGAACCCCGCGATCTCGACGGGCTTCTGCTGCTGCTCTGCGCCGGAGAGCCGGCGCGGTTCATCAACGGCGCCGTCATTGCCGCAGACGATGGGTTCACGTCGTTCTGATGATGTCCGTCCAGGCGAACGCATCGCTTTTTAACCACAGCGGCAGATTGCGCGTCTTCGAACGGCGCCCTTCACATCAGGGCAGGCCGCGCCGCACGATTACCCGATCGTTTCAGCAAAATGGCACGAAACCTCCCGCCCATCCAGCGCACGCGGCTCCGGCCGCTCCGCCACGCAACGCGGCTGCACGAACGGACAACGCGATGCGAACGCACAACCCAGCGGTGGGTTGAGCGGCGACGGCAGCTCGCCCTTGATCACCAGATTCGTATGCCGATGCCGCGGATCCACCGAGGGCGTCGCCGCCAGCAGAACCCGCGTGTACGGATGCAGCGGCCGGGCAAACACTGCTTCCTTCGGCCCGAATTCCACAGGCCGGCCGAGATACATGACC
>JBBROR010000446.1:0-2368 GCA_038229175.1 Acetobacterales bacterium
AACGGCCGTCCCATCCATCTCGGCCCCACCGAATTCCGCCTGTTGGAATTCTTCATGCAGCACCCCCGCCGCGTCTTCTCGCGCGAAGAACTCCTCGATGCCGTCTGGGGTCCCGACATCCATGTCGAGCCAAGAACGGTCGACGTCCACATCCGCCGCCTACGCAAATCCATCAACGGCGAAGGCGAACTTGATCTGGTAAGAACCGTCCGCGCTGCCGGATACGCGCTCGATACTGAGCCGGTTTAAACAAGCACTTCTTTTTCTGAAGAAAAAGAAGCAAAAAGACTTTCATCCGTCAGTGCGAGTCGCCCCTCGGCGGCGTGGCAACCCAGGGTCACACACAGATATTACGGAACCGGAACAATAGGCACGCACCTCCGCGCCAACCCTATCCATCCGGATCTAAATCACGCGGCCTTCGCCCATATCCCTGCCGACGCGCCGCCAACAGAACACCCCGTGGCAACGGAATCCGCCCCCAATCCACGGGCACCCCAGGTTTGCGCGGCATACGAACAAGCGGAGCTGCCACCTCCACAGACACCGCAACCACCTTCGTCACACGCGGCGCCCGCAACACCGAAGTCTCCACCCCCAGCATCCGACAGACCGGCCGCAGCAACCGCCGCGTCTGCGGAGCCGCCACCAACAACGCAACCCAAGCCGGCTCCCGCAAAATCCCCTCCAAAGCGCCAGAAAACCAGGCAGCCTGATGCCGCTGATCCCCCATCACCCCCAACAACCAGCCAGCCCGCCCAGGCCAGAAATTCACCGGCGGCACAAACCCCACACCCCGCTCCCGAGCCTCCAAAACCACCCGTGGCAGTACTTGCCGAACCAACTTCCCCGCCTGAAACCGCACCATCAACCGATCAAGCCGACCAAACACCACCCCAATCCGCCGATGCACCAACACCATCAGTGCCGCGGTGAAAACCCCACGCGGCGCCCACCCAAACAACGCACTGCGCAGCGCGGTCGCAAAAGCCTGAAAAGGGGAAGGGGTCTGATCCACCGACCAGTGTTCACCACAACCAGGGGGGTGGCTGCAATGATAATCGGATCAAGGCAGCAAGAAACGTTGGCCACGCTCTGGCCACTCTGTCCCATGCCTCGACGGACGCTGGTGGAAAGCGCCCGCGCTCGAGTCTCCTCTTTTTATAACTTCCATTATGCATGGAGGTAGGCGGTGGCCGCTTTCGACACAACTGTGCCACCCAAAGCCGTTTCCGCTCCCGCCAAAGCGGCCCTTGGGGTCTACGGACCTGGATCAGGAATGGCGGCGGCCTGGAGTTTGCGAACGCCCGATCGTGCTCGCTCTACAATCGATCACCATCCTCGTGGTATCTCCACCGGATTTGCCCTCGGGCGGCCAGTGGGTGTCGTCGGCAGAGTGGCCCAGTCGGTCGTGACATCTTGCGCCAAGTCCGTTGAAGTCCTGGCGTGGTTTACCATTTGAGCATATATTTTGCTCAAATGGAGCAGACGGCATGGACCAGAAGCCTGAAGATAATGTAGCGACGTTGCCTCGCGCCAATGCTCACGTTCGGCGCAAGGCAAAGGTTGACAGCACCCCTTTTTCGTACGTCAGGCTCTATCGGGCAGCACCCTCTGACCGAATTGCAATGATTAAAGGCGGACTGGAAGCCTCCGTCGCGAAGATCATCATGACATACATCTCAGGGAGCACCAGCGAGGCTCTTCGTGCCGTCGACATCTCGCATGCCACGATGAACCGATGGGTGAAGGCCCATGCGAAGCTCCCTCCTGCCGAAAGTGAACGCATCCTCGGCGTCGCTCGCCTGGTCGGGCAGATCCAGGCCATGGTTGAGGAATCGGGCGAGCCCGAAGGCTTCGACGCCCGCGCCTGGCTGACCCGCTGGCTGGGCGAGCCCCTTGCGGCGCTAGGAGGCACCTGCCCGCGAGATCTGCTCGACACCATCGAGGGACAAAGGATGGTGTCCGAGGCGTTGGCACGCATGCAAAGTGGTGCTTACGCGTAAGGGTGGTCGTCTTTCGGATCGCGTCCAACACCATCAGCTACCGGGCCGACGACATGTCAGGAATGGGTGCCAAGATCGATGGCGGTCGCTGGAACGAGAAGGGCCTCGCTGCTCTCTACACCAGCGAAAACCGGGCGCTGGCCTGCCTGGAAACGGTCGTGCACCTCAATGCGGGGGGGCTGCCGCTCAACCGCTATCTCGTCGAAGTCACCATCCCGGATGATGTCTGGAGCAACCGGGAGGAGGCCGATGTAACCACGCTTGTCGGCTGGGATGCTGAACCGGCGAGCATCGTGAGCATCAGCCACGGCACCCACTGGTTACGGGCCGGCCGGTCGGCAGTTCTCGTCGTGCCATCCGTC
>JBBROR010000447.1:0-2324 GCA_038229175.1 Acetobacterales bacterium
TCTAGGATGGGCCACATGGGGGAACTTCCTGTTTCTGGTGGTTTGGCGATTGCCAGATTAGGAAGAACCCCCGGTTTCGTCACGAAAAAAGCGCCCCCCAAATAGGTGTTCTCTAGTTCAGTAAAATCTGCGATAGTTCAGGGAGGGGACCGGGGCGAGGTGGTGGGCGGATGAGGAACGGGCGGAGGTGGCGCTCACTTGCTGGTGGGTTCTTCCGCACCACGATGCACGCGATACGATTTCCCTTTCAGCTTCACGATGGTGGCGCCATCGACCACGCGGTCCAGCAGCGCCATGGCCAACGGCGGGTCGCCGAGGTAGTCGGCCCACGACTCGAAGTCGATGTTCGTCACCAACGCGGTACTCGCGCGCTGGCTGCGGGCATCAATGATCTTGTACCACAAGCTGGCCGCGTGCGGGCTGATGGCCCGTTCGGTACGATCAAAACCAAATTCGTCGATGATGAGCAGGCTGAACTTGGCGTAGAAGCGCACGCGGTCGTGGATCGTCTGGTCCGCCAAGGCCGCGGTCAAGTCTTCGAGGAGTTCGCCGCTGGTGAGGTAGTGGACGCGTTGTTCCAGCAGGCACGCGGCCAGGCCAATGCTTTGGATCAGTCGGCTTTTGCCCAGGCCCGACTGACCCACGAAGACGATATTCTGCCGGCGGCGAATGAAGTCGCCCTGGGCCAGGGCCTCGATCTTCAGGCGTGGGATGGCCGGATTGAAGTTCCAGTCGAAGGTGCTCAACGGGAGGGCTTCGCGGAAGTGGGCCTCCTTGATGAGGCGTTCGAGGCGGCGTTGGCGGCGCAGGCCCGCCTGACCGGCGAGGAGCCGCTGGAGGAACTCCAGGTGCGAACAGCCGGCGTCCTGGACATGCTGCAAGACCTCGTCGAGTTGGTCGGCGGTCACGGGCACGCGCAGGGTCGCGAAGTCGGCGAGGATCTGGTCACGCAGGTTCGCCGCGCTGGGGTTTGTCGTCGGCTGGGTCTGCTGGTTTTTCTTGGGACGGCGGTTCATTGGTTTCCTCGGGAGTGAGTAGGTGCTGGTAGTCGCTGGTCGGTCGTGGGCCGATCGGTTCGGCGCGCAGGCTGGGATCGAGGGCGTCCTGGTGCAATTCGGCCAACTCCTGCAGCAGGGCTTTGGGCCGGGCCTGGGCGGCGAGGATGCGGCGGACGGCGGCCAGGGAGAAGGCGCCAAAACGGACGGCTCGCTCCAAGGCGGCCAGCACATCGGCACGCTGGTAATGGGCCAACAAGGCCAGGAGCTGCTGGGCTTGCAGCTTGCCCTGGACTTGCTTGGCCAAGAGGCCGTCGAGGAACTGCACGGCCACCGGGCCGAGTTGTTCAAAGCGTTGCTGCAGCAAGGCGGCGCGTTGACCGGGAGCGCTGGTGGGATGATGGCCCTTGAGGACTTGCCGCTGGCCGGTCACACTTGCTGGCAGCAGCGCATGGCGAGCTAACTCGTCCAGGCCGATCGAGTAGATGATGACTTCGCTCGCCGTGATGCGCACGGGCAGCACCTGGCCAATACAGGCGAAGGGCACGGAATAGAAGTTCAACTTGTGGGCGAGGAACCCGTCGACGTTGACGTGGCGATAAACGACCAGGGCGGTGTCGAAGTCGCAGGCCGGCAGCGGCAACAGGTGGCTGACTTCGCGTTCATGGCGTTGGCGGGGGCTTTCCCGGAAGTCGCGCAAGCGGCGCACATCGGCGACGCTCGTCAGCCACCACGCCGTCACCTCGTTGAGATGTTCCAAGGTCTCGAAGGACCGGCCATTGAGCAAGTTGGTTTCGACATAGAAGAATTTGCGTTCGACTTTGCCTTTCGTTTGGGGACGCCGCACCGCGCACGCCTGTGGCCGGAAGCCGTAGTGGGTCGCGAAGGCGAGGAACTTGGGGTTGTAGAGTGGGCCATCCGCATCGTGGCGCCAGACGACAGCCTTGAAGTTGTCGTACAGGCAGGTGCGGGCGACGCCGCCCAGATGCTGGAAGGCTTGCACGTGTTCGCGCAGCGTCGTGTGCAGGTCCATCGATTCGACCCAGCGCAGGTACGGTCGGCGGGAATAGCCGAGCAGATAGCTGAACAGGTAGACACGGCGGCGACCGTCGCGGCTGAAGTCGAGGTCGTAGACACCAAAATCCATTTGTGCTTGGAACCCGGGGCCAGTCTCGAAGCGCACGACCGGCACCGGGGCCGGGCGTGGCCGCAGTTGCCGAACGCGCAGGCGCACGGTGGTGTAGCCGCCGCGGAAGCCGCGGGCTTGGAGTTCTTGCAGGGCCCGTTGGGTGGTGAGCTGCGGATACTTGTCGAGCAGTTCTTTCAGAA
>JBBROR010000448.1:0-2293 GCA_038229175.1 Acetobacterales bacterium
GCCAGCACCGGCGTGCCGTCATGCCAGGCCAGCCCGTCGCGCAGCGTGAGGTTCCACAACAGCCCATTGTTCTCGATCGTGTGCCCGGCCACCATCTGCGGGCTCGCGGCATACGTGCTGTCCTGCCCATACAACGTGTCGAACACGAGATAACCGTGATTACGCGTCACATACGCCGTCGTCCAATGCGGATCGAGCACCGACAGATCCGATTGCGGGATGAATTTTAACGTTGTCTTGCTCTGCGCCCGCACCGCTGCCGGTGCGGCGAGCGTGCCGGCGCCAAGTGCCACCGTGCCAGCGGCCAGAAAGCTGCGACGTTTCATGGGCCCGGTCTCCAGATGCATTGTTGTCATCGCAACGATGGCAGGGAGGTCGCCGCCCCGCAAGCCGAGCCGGAACGCGCGCCACCTTTCCATTCGGCCACATCAGCGCTAGGCACCGCGTCATGATCCGCCTGCAACCCACCACCACCGCCCTGATCGCCCAGTTCCTGCGCTTCGGCACGGTGGGCGGCATGGGCTTCTTCGTCGACACCGCCGTGGTCTATGCAACGAAAGGGCTGGTCGGCCTCTACTGGGCCGGAGGGCTTGCCTACCCCGTCGCCGCCACCTTCACCTGGGCGGTCAACCGCTTCTGGACCTTCCGCGGCGCCAGCACCGGCTCGGCCCGCGCGCAATGGGCCCGCTTCCTGGCCGTCAACCTTATCGGCTTCATCCTCAACCGCGGCGCCTATTTCGCTCTCATCTCCACCAGCAGCCTCTGCGTCGCCTACCCCGTCATCGCGGTGGCGGCCGGCGCGGTGGCCGGAATGTTCACCAATTTCGTGCTGTCACGCCGACTCGTGTTCAAATGAGCGCCATCACCGGCTCTGATGCAACAAGGACGCCCATGCGCATCGCCGTCATCCTGCCCTGCTACAACGAGGAAGTGGCGATCGCGAAAGTGGTCGGCGATTTCAGCGCCTCCCTGCCAAACGCCGTCATCTACGTGTTCGACAACAATTCCAAGGACAATACCCGCGCCATCGCCGAGGCCGCCGGCGCCATCGTCCGCACCGAACGCCAGCAAGGCAAAGGCCACGTCGTCGCCCGCGCCTTCGCCGATGTGGAGGCGGACGTCTACGTCATGGTGGACGGCGACGACACCTACGATGCCACCGCCGCGCCCGAAATGGTGGACATGCTGCTCCGCGAACGGCTGGACATGGTCACCGGCATCCGTGTCACCAACATCCAGGCCGCCTACCGCCGCGGCCACCGCTTGGGCAACCTGATGCTGACCGGCGCCGTGCGCACCGTGTTCGGCGACCGGATCACCGACATGCTGAGCGGCTACCGCGTGTTCAGCCGCCGCTTCGTGAAATCCTTCCCCGCCATGGCGCAGGGCTTCGAGACCGAGACCGAGTTCACCGTGCACGCCATGGAGCTGTCCATGCCGCTCGGTGAGGTGAAAACCGCCTACCGCGAGCGCCCCCCAGGCTCGACCTCGAAACTGCGCACCTATGTCGACGGCATGCGCATCCTGCGCACCATCATGACGCTGGTGAAGAACGAACGCCCACTGGAATTCTTCGGCATCGTCGCTGCCTTTCTGTTGTTGGCCGGCCTGGCGCTTGGCCTGCCCGTGGTGTTCGAGTTCCTGGAAACCCAGCTTGTGCCCCGCCTGCCGCGCGCCGTGCTGGCGGTGGGCATGGTGCTTCTCTCCTTCCTGTCGCTGTCCAGCGGCCTGGTGCTGGCCAGCGTGGCGCGCGGCCGCAAGGAAATGAAGCGCCTCGCCTATCTGGCGATCCCTGCCACCGGCACCGGCAAATGAAACCCGGCACTGCCCTCCTGCTGGCGCTGCTCGTCTGGCCTGGTGCAAACGACGCCGCAGCCTCCGGCCCTCGCACCCCCGCCCCCGGCCCGGCCCGCATCATCGGCGCCGGTGACGCCGGCTGCATCGCCGGCGCCGTCCGCCTGCCAGACACCGCACCAGGCCTGCAGACCATCCGCATATCGCGCAGCACGTTCTGGGGCCACCCCGCCATCATCGCCAGCCTGCAGAATCTCGCGTTACGCGCGCACGCGCTGGGCCTGCCCGATCTCTACATGAACGACATCTCAGACCCGCGCGGCGGCCCAATCGCGGGCCTGCACGCCAGCCATCAACGCGGGATCGACGCCGATATCTGGCTCGACGTGGCCGGCCCCCATCCTGTCCTGCCGTTGGAGGCCCGCGAACGGATGGAGCCACCGAGCCTCGTTCGCCCGGACGGCAAAGGCATCGAGCCACGCCTGTGGCGGGAAGAACA
>JBBROR010000449.1:0-2291 GCA_038229175.1 Acetobacterales bacterium
ATCGGCCTGCGGTGAAAACCCATAGGTGATCACGCGGCGATCGGACAGGCGCGGGATCATCTGCTGCACGCTGGGATGATCGATGCACAGCACCGCGAACCCGTAGAAGGGAATGTTCTGCACGAACTGGTCGAACCCCGCGACCATCGCCTCGGCAGTGCCCCAGTGATCGAGATGCTCAGGGTCGATGTTGGTGACAACGGCGATGGTGGCGGGCAGGCGCAGGAAGCTGCCATCGCTTTCGTCGGCCTCCACCACCATCCACTCGCCCGCGCCCATGCGGGTGTTGGAGCCGTAGGCGTTGATGATACCGCCATTGATGACGGTGGGATCGAGATGTGCTGCTTCCAGCACCGCCGCCACCAGGCTGGTGGTGGTGGTCTTGCCATGCGTGCCGCCAACGGCAATCGCCCAGCGCAGCCGCATCAGCTCGCCAAGCATTTCCGCCCGCCGCACCACCGGGATAAGCTTTGCACGCGCCGCACGGACTTCGGGATTGTCTGGCTTCACGGCGGTAGACGTCACCACCACGCGAGCATCGCCGAGGTTGCTCTCCTGGTGGCCGATGGACACTGGAATGCCCTGTTCGCGAAGCCGCAGGACGTTGGCACTCTCGGAAATGTCGCTGCCCTGCACGCTGTAGCCGAGCGTGTGCAGGACTTCGGCAATGCCGGACATGCCGATCCCGCCGATGCCCACGAAATGCACGGTGCCGATGGAGAGCGGCAGGGCTCTCATTCCGCTTTCTCCTGATCGTTGATTGTTTGTTCTACAAGGTCCGCAAGCCGCAGGGCCGCATCTTTCCTGCCGAACCCTGCCGCCGCACGGGCGACAGGCGTCAGCGTGGCGGGCGCCTCGATCAGCGGTGTCAGGAAATCCGCAAGATCGGCCGCTGAAAAGATCGACTGGTGCATCATCCACGCACCACCGGCATCGGCGAGAGCGCGCGCGTTGGCCCGCTGGTGATCGTCGATGGCGCTGGGCAACGGCACCAGGATCGACGGCCGACCGATGGCTGCGAGTTCGCAGACGGTGGAAGCGCCAGCCCGGGCAATCACCAGATGGGCGGCATCCAGCCTGTCCGCCACATCGGGAAAGAAGCTGGCAAGATCAGCGTGCACACCCATCCCATCATAAGCACGGCGCACCTTCTGCAGGTCCTCGGGGCGGCATTGCTGCGTGATCTGCAGTTTCGCCAGCAGGGCATCGGGCAACTCGCGGATCGCATCCGGCACCACGTTGCTGAATACGCTCGCCCCCAAGGAGCCGCCGAGCACGAGCAACTGGAATTTGCCGGTCGCCGGATCATAATCCCGCCCTGCGCGGGCGATGACGGCGGCCCGCACCGGATTGCCGACCAGCACGGCATGCGCTGCATCCGGCACGCGGCTGGTCTCGGAAAAGCTCAATGCCAGACGGTCGGAAAACCGAGACAGTGCCCGATTGGCGCGCCCGAGCACGGCATTCTGTTCGTGCAGCACAACAAGCGGCCGCCGCCGCATGCCCCGCGACGCCAGCACCGGCGCCACGGTTGGATATCCGCCGAAGCCCACGATGGCAGACGGCTTGAGACGCCGCAGTATCGACAGCGCCTGCATCGTGCCGGCAGCCAACGACAAAGTGGATTTCAGCACCTTCGCCGCACCATGCCCGGCGATACCGCCACCTTTTAGGACGAACCGCTCCACATCAGCGAACACCGCCGAACGCTCGCCGCTCGAACGCGCATCGGTCATCAACGCCACCACGCGGCCACGGCTTTGCAACTCCGCCGCCAGCGCCTCGGCCGGAAAGAAATGTCCTCCGGTGCCGCCGGCGGCGATCATGATCGGTTGGCTCACAGCAACTCTCCCGACCCACCACGTCGCGTCAGCGCCAGCAGCATGCCCATCCCCAGCGCCACTGCCATCACGGACGATCCGCCATAGGACACAAACGGCAACGTCATGCCCTTGGTGGGAATAAGATGCAGCGTGGACGCCATGTTGACGAAGGCCTGCAGGCCAAAGCTCGCGGCAAGCCCCGTGGCGGCCAGCACCACGAACAGATCGCCCTCGCCCAGCAGCCGCAACAGGCCGCGCAGCACGATGAATGCAAAGACAGCAATCACCAGCAGGCAGATCAGCATGCCGAATTCCTCGCCCATCACTGCGAACACGAAGTCCGCGTGCGCGTCGGGCAGCTTGTCCTTCACGAAGCCCTCGCCGGGGCCACGGCCCAGCAGGCCGCCGCTGCCGAACGCTTCCAGCGCCCGATCAATCTGGAAGTGATCGCCCTTGCTGCTGTCGAAG
>JBBROR010000450.1:0-2288 GCA_038229175.1 Acetobacterales bacterium
CAACTCGTCGGACGCGTCCCAGATCAAGCCCAGCTCGGCGCAGATCTGATGCACCAGCCCCGTGCTGGGCGCGCCGCGCCGCCCATGTTCCAGCGCTGACAGATAGGCGGCAGACACCTGCAACTTGCTGGCCAGATCGGCCTGGGTCATGCCGAATTCGGCTCGCAGAGATCGAAGGCGCGCCCCGAACGGCGTCATTTCGGCCGGCGCAGCAGCAGTCGCACCGAGCCGGGATTGGCGGGATGCGGGTGCGTGGCGGCCAGCACCAACGGCCGCAGCGTTGGCAGGTTCAGCCACATCGGCAATTCCCGTTTGATGACGCCACCTGTCTCACCGGTGCCACGCCCGGTGATCACCTCCACGCACCGCACGTGATCGGCATGCGCGGCCAGCAGGAAATTGTGCAGCGCATGATACGCCCGCTGCGCGGTGCGCCCATGCAGATCAATCGTGCGGCTGGCCGATTGCTTGCCGGTGCGGAACTTGTTCCATGAGGAATTATCGAGCCCGCCCGGATGGGTGCCGACCTGCAACGCCTCAACCCGGCGGACAGCTTGGCTGAATTTCGCCAGTGGCGCCGGGGGCGGTGGCGGAGCCTGCGCCACCACCACAATCGGCTCCGGCGGCGCCGGCGGCAGCGCCCGCCCTGGCAGGGCTTTGATCTGGCGGGCGAACAGTGCCCAGTCGGCAAGGTCCTTTTCGGTCAGGCGCTTTCGCCGCAACACCGCCATGTCAGCGCGCGGAAAAATCGTCGTCGATCAGCACCACATGCAGCCGGCGCGGCCCGTGGGCGCCCAGTTCCAACGTCGACTCGATATCCGCCGAGCGCGACGGGCCGGTGACCAGCATCACATTGCGCGGCATGAAGCCGGTGCCGAGGCCGGATTTGCTCTCGGCGCGAATGAGATCCCAGCCTTCCTCGTAGGCGCCCACCACCCGGCTGACGGCCAGCACAACGATCTCGGTATCGCACAACAGGTTGAGCGTGGTCGGCCGGTCTGGTGCAGCCGGCAGCATCAACGTTCCGGTCTCGGCCACCCCGGCATAGCCATGTTGCACCGACACGAGATCACTGGGCGAAGCCCGCCCTTCCCGCCGTGTCAGCAGCGGGCGGCTATTCCAGGGGATACTTTGCAACTCCGCATGCGGCGCCATTGCGAATTCGGAAGGCAGGTTCTGGGCTGCGATATAATCCGCGACCGCGCTCGGAACGCCCGCCTTGTCATCCACCCGGCTGTAGGTGGCGAATTCCTTTTCCAGGTTGCGGATGAACAGCGCCACCTGCTCCGGCCGCGGCACGCGTGAACGCGCCGGGATCAGATGCCGCGGATGAGCGTCCAGCCTGGCGCGCAGGCCCATCGCCTGGTCTGCCGGAAGTGCGCCGCGCCGCAAACCGCGGCGGATGGCGCCCAGAATGGCATCCCTGCTCATGTCGCATCCCGTTGCTGGGCGGCGTAGCGGGCGAAGAAGGTGTCACCCTCCGGCGCCGGAAGGTCGCGCCCGGCGGTCCAGCCGCCGGCGAAGGGAAGCGAGGCGAAGCGGTTCTTCTTGCCTGCCATCAGCGACAACGCCTTGGCCGCAACCCGCGTAGCAAGCCGGTAGAGGGATGGACGCTTTGCCACCCAAGCCCAGATTGCCAAATTGGTGCGGGTGGAGGCCGGCGACAGATGCCGTTCGAATTCCCGCTCGCGCCAGTGCCGCATCATGCGCGGCAGCGGGATTTTGACCGGACAAACACTCTCGCACTTGCCACAGAAGGTCGATGCATTCGGCAGATTGCCGGCCTTGTCGACCCCGATCAGGCTCGGCGTCAGCACCGCGCCCATCGGCCCCGGATACACCCAGCCATACGCATGCCCGCCCACGGTCTGATACACCGGGCAATGGTTCATGCACGCGGCGCAGCGGATGCAGCGCAGCATGTCCTGGAACTCGGTGCCGATCATGGCGGAGCGGCCGTTGTCGACGATCACCACATGGTATTCTTCCGGCCCGTCCAGATCGCCCGCACGACGGCCGCCGGTCGAGAACGTCGTATAGACTGAAAAATCCTGCCCTGTGGCGGATCGCGCCAGCAGCCGCAACAGGCTGGTCGCGTCCTCCAATGTTGGTATCACCTTCTCGATGGTGGCCAGAACGATATGGACGCGCGGCAAGGTCTGCGTCAGATCGCCATTGCCCTCGTTGGTGACGATGACGCTGGACCCAGTCTCCGCGATCAAAAAATTCGCGCCCGTAATGCCCACGTCGGCGGCCAGGAACTTGTCGCGCAGCAGCACCCGCGCCTC
>JBBROR010000451.1:0-2286 GCA_038229175.1 Acetobacterales bacterium
AGCGGGGTTGTCGGCATGCAGCCAGTGGCCGGCGTTCTTGAGGACGGCGAAGCGCGCGGCGGGGAACATGGCGCGGATGATGGGACGGTGCTCGGGCAGGATGTAGTCCGAGCGGGCACCAGAGACGAACAATGCAGGGCCCAGATAGGCGTTCTCCTCCAGGTTCGGCCAGCCTTCCAGCACATGCAGGCCGGCGGCGATGGCATCCAGGCCGATGCGCCAGCCTGGCTGGGTGCCGAAGCGCAGGTTCTGCAGCAGGAACGCGCGCACCGCCGGGCTTTCAACGGACGCCGCCAGCGCCTTGTCGGCCGCCACGCGGGTGAGACCGGCCGACAGCCGCAGCGCCGACATCGCCTGGGCGTAGGCGCGATACACCGGCGGATAGGACACCGGCGCGATATCGGCCACCAGCAATCGGGTGATGGCACCCGGTGCCTCCAGGGCCGCGGCCATCGCCACCTTGCCGCCCATGGAATGGCCCACGAGCGAGCATGGCAACGCGTTGCGGGCGCGCAGGGTTTCGAGCACGTCCTCCGCCATGGCCGGGTAGGACATGTGCGGCGCGTGCGGGCTGGCACCGTGGTTGCGCAGGTCCAGCGAGATCACGCGATGCCGCTCTGCCAGACGCTTTTGCACGGTGCCGAAATTGGCGGCGGCCCCGAACAGGCCGTGCAGCAGCGCCACCGGCTGGCCTGAGCCGAGCTCCACTCCCTCCAGGATCAAGGACGCACGTCGAGCATGATCTTGCCGATATGGCTGCCCTCTTCCATCAGGCGATGCGCGTTTGCCGCCTGGGCCAGTGGAAAGACGCGATGGATCACCGGCAGGCACAGCCCCCGCTCCAACAGCGGCCAGACATGGTCGAAGACGGCCTTGGCGATGACGCCCTTCTGGGCCGTGCTGCGGGCGCGCATGGTGGAGCCGGTGAACGTCAGCCGGCGCATCATGATGGGCAGCAGGTCGAAATTTTCGACGATCGAGCCCTCGAGGAAGGCGATCTGCACGAGCCTGCCCTCCAGCGCGAGGCAGCGCAGGTTGCGGGCGAAATAGGGGGCTCCGACCATGTCCAGCACCACGTCCACGCCGCGCTTGTCGGTGAGGCGCCTGATGGCGTCGAGGAAGTCTTCCTCGCGGTAGTTGATGGCGGCGCTGGCGCCCAATTTGAGGCAGGCGGCCAGCTTTTCGGCCGAGCCGGCGGTGGCGTAGGCGGTGGCGCCGAAGGCGTGCGCCAGTTGCAGGGCGGTAACGCCGATGCCGGAGCTGCCGCCATGCACCAGCAGGCTTTCGCCGCGCTGCAAGCGCCCGAGCATGAACACATTGGCCCAGACGGTGAAATACGTCTCGGGGATGGCTGCCGCCTGGATGGCATCGAGGCCCTTCGGCCACGGCAGCGTCTGCGGTTCGGGCGCGGTGCAATATTCGGCGTAGGCGCCGCCGTTGGTGAGCGCCACCACCTTGTCGCCCACCGCAAAGTGCCGCACGGCGGCGCCGATCGCCACCACCTCGCCCGACGCCTCCAGCCCCAGCAGCGGATTGGCGCCCGGCGGCGGCGGATAGGTGCCGGACCGCTGCAACACGTCCGGCCGGTTGACGCCGGCCGCAGCAACCCGGATCAGCACCTCATCGGCCGCCGGCACCGGCATGGGCGCCCGGGCTGGGACCAGCGTCTCCGGCCCGCCGGGCGTATGGGCGATCACCGTCATGGCGGCAGGAACAGACATCGGACGGTCCTTTTGTGCGATGGGCTTTTGTTTTATTGATCATGTTCATGCGTTGGGGTGAAGCAGCCCAAACGCATCATGAACTGAAGCGCTGGCCGATCAATCCGCCGCGAGGGCCGAAGCGTCAAGGCGGATTGCCGGCGTCCGGCGCTATCGGCATAGTCGTCGTGTTCTGGAGGCTGTGCCGATGTTGAAGCTTTGCCGCCTTGCCGCAGTCCTGGCCGCAGACTTGGCCGTAGTCCTGGCCCTTGTCGGGTCGCCGCTTTTCGCAGCCCAGCCCTTGCACGCGCAAGGCGCTGCACCGGTGACGGCGCCGGCCCCTACCACTGCCCCTACCCCGGCCCCTGCCCCGGCCAGCCGCCTCGACGCCGTGATCGCCCGCGGGACCCTGCGGGTGGGCATGCCCGGCGACTATCGGCCATTCGGTCTGCGCGATGCCGCTGGCAAGATGGAAGGCATCGATGTGGATTTGGCGGAGAACATGGCCGCCGCGCTGGGTGTGAAGCTGGAACTGGTGCCGACGAAATGGGCCGACTTGCTGATGGATATCAGCGCCGACAGGTTC
>JBBROR010000452.1:0-2286 GCA_038229175.1 Acetobacterales bacterium
AAAACTGGTGCTTTTGCCGGCGCCGTTGGGGCCGATGAGGGCGAGCAGTTCGCCGGGGGCGAGGGTGAAGGAGAGGTCTGCCACGGCGATGAGGCCGCCGAAGTTTTTGCGGAGGTTGGAGACTTCGAAGGCCAGGGCTGCGTCGGATGGTGGGCGTTTTGGCAGCGGGGCGGCGGGGATCAGCTTGCGGGCGCGAGTGCGGCGGCGGGCCAGGTGCGGCCAGATGCCTTCAGGGGCGATTTGGAGGACGAGGACGAGCAAGAGACCGAAGGCGATGATTTCGAAATTGCCGGATGTGCCGAGCAGTTTCGGCAGCCAGTCCTGCAGGCGGTCGTTGACGATGACCACGAGGGCCGATCCGAGGATGGCGCCTGGGAGGTAGCCGGCGCCGCCGACGACGGCCATGAGCAGGTATTGGATGCTCGCGTTGAGGCCGAAGGGGGTGGGATTCACGGCGCGTTGCAGATGCGCAAAAAGCCAGCCGGCGAGGCCTGCGAGGAGGGCTGCGTAGATGAAGGCAAGCATGCGGGCGCGGGCGATGTTCACGCCGCAGCTGGCCGCCGCCATGGCGCCGCCTCGCAGCGCGCGCATGGCGCGGCCCCAGCGGCTGTCGAGCAGGTTGTGGGTGGCTGACATGACGGCCACCAGCGAGATGCCGATGAGGGTGGCGGAGAGCCGGACATCGACAATTCGTAATCCGGCGATGGTGAGGGGGGGGATGGCCGAGATGCCGTCGTTGCGGCCGAGGATGTCGAGATTGCCGAACAGGTAGAACAGAGAAACGCTCCAGGCGATGGTGCCGAGGGCGAGGTAGTGCGCCTTCAATCGCAGCGTGATGGCGCCGATGGCGAACGCTGCGAGGGCGGAGGTGGCCATGGCGGCGGGCAGGCCGAGCCAGGGGTTGAGGCCGTAGCGCGTGGACATGATGGCCGTGGTGTAGGCGCCGAATCCGAGAAAACTCGCCTGGGCGAAGCTGGTCATGCCGCCGATGCCGGTGAGGACGACCAGGCCGGTGGCGACGATGGACGAGATGCCGATGATGTTGGCCAGCGTGACCCAGAAGAGGGGCAGGCCAGGGAGCCAAGGCAGGCCGACGCATAGGGCCAGGGCTGGAAGCGGCCACCAGCGAGTCATTCCTCATCCTCCACGTCCTGGTGGCGCCAGGAGCGCCAGAGGAGGACGGGGATGATGACGGTGAAGACGATGACCTCCTTGAAGGCGCTGGCGTAGAAGGCGCTGAAGGATTCGACGAGGCCGACGATCACTGCGGCAAGGACGGCGAGCGGGTAGCTGGCGAGGCCGCCGACGATGGCGGCGACGAAGCCTTTGAGGCCGATGAGAAAGCCGCTGTCGTAGTAGATGGTGGTGAGCGGGGCGACCAGCACGCCGGACAGCGCGCCGATGATGCCTGCCAGGGTGAAGGCGATAAGGCCGGCCTGTTGGGTGCGGATGCCCACCAGCCGTGCGCCGAGGCGGTTGACGGCCACGGCGCGCAAGGCGGTGCCGAGCAGGGTGAATTCAAAGAACAGGTAAAGCACGGCCATGGTTGTGAGGGTGAGGCCCGCGATCCAGAGGGATTGGCCGGGGATGATCTGGTCGCCGAGGCTGAGGATTGCGGAGGAGAAGCTGGGGCCTCGGGAGCCTTCGGGGCCGAAGATGAGCAGGCCGATGCCGCCCAAGGCCAAATGCGCACCGACGGAGGCAACGAGTAAAACAAGGACGGAGGCGTTGGCCAGGGGTTGGAAGGCGAGGCGGTAGAGGTAGGGGGCGAGTGGGGCGGTGATGGCGAGTGCCATCAGGGCTTCCAGCGCGATGCCGGGTTTTTGGGGGGCGAGCCAGATGGTGACGAGCGCGATGACGGCGGGGAGAACCAGGGTTTCGACGGCGAGCCAGAGAAGGGCGGTGCCGCGATGGGTCCAGGCGGCGCGGAGGAAGGCTGCGGCCCCCAGGCCGCCAAGTAGAAAAAGGCTGGCGGGGACGCGGCCGGTGTCGAGCGTGGCGTAGGTCAGTGCTGCGAAGGAGACGAATTCGCCTTGCGGGATGAGGATGACGCGGGTGACGGCGAAGACCATGACCAGGCACAGCGCCAGCAGGGCGTAGATGGCGCCGTTGACGACGCCATCCTGCAGCAGGATGAGAAAGATCGATTGGTCCATTGGTTACGCGCTGGGGGTTTCCGCGTGGGGGTGGCGGACTTCGTCCATCCTACGGGAGGAGCACCCAGGCGCCGTTCTTCACCGTGACCATGACGCGGGCGCGGGTGTCGAAGCCGTTGTGGTCGGTGGG
>JBBROR010000453.1:0-2285 GCA_038229175.1 Acetobacterales bacterium
AGAACGTCCGGCGCGGCGAAGGGAATGTGCAGGAAAAAGCCGATCGGGTTGCGCACACCTGCGGCGCGCAAGGCGGCCGGCAGCGGCAGCAGATGATAGTCGTGCACCCAAATCAGATCATCAGGACGAATAAGCCCCTCGACCACCGATGCCAGACGCGCATTCACCTCGCGATAGATCTGCGCGTCCGTGCGGTCGTACTGAATAAGATCGGGCATGGAATGCAGCAGCGGCCACAACACACCATTCGAGAAACCGTTATAGTAACGGTCATGCTCGTCCGGGGTGAGATCGACGGTGGCATAGTCGATGGCGGCGTGGCGGGTGATCTGAACTTTCTGTTCGGTGGCCACGGGCGAGATCGTCCCGGACCAGCCGAACCAAAGGCCGCCGCGCTTTTCCATCAGCCCGTCCAACGCCACCGCAAGCCCGCCGGCGCGCGGGCCCACCGATGGCAGCGGTACGCGGTTCGAGATCACCACAACCCGGTTCATCGTCCCACCCGCCGCATTCGCCTGCATCAGGCCCGGATGCAGTTCCGTCACGCCGGCGCCACCCGATGTCCCCGAAGCGCTATCGCGATAGATGGAAGTCGGCAGACGGGTCACGGGCGCCTCCTGGATGGTCGAAAGCTTCCTTCTGCGACAGAACGACATGTGTCTGCGACCGGTTGCCTTGCGAACGCACTGTTTTTCGCACCCGGCCGTGGCGAGATTGCGGCGAAGAATGTGGCGATGCCCAAACGAAAAAATTAATCGCTGCGCCCGCGTAAGATGTGGCCAGGACTGCGTGCGGACGCTGGCGCTGGGCGCGGGTTGGTGAAACACTTCGGTGATGGACACATCTCTCGCCGAACGCCTGGCCGGCTGGCGCCAGCATCTTCACGCGCATCCCGAACTTTCTACCGAGGAAAGCGAAACTGCCGCCTTCGTGCGGTCAAAACTTGATGAGCTTGGCGTGGGCTACGTGGCCAATGTTGGCGGCCACGGCATCGTCGCCACCATCAGCCGAGGCAGTTCAAACCGCAGTGTGGGCCTGCGCGCGGATATGGACGCGTTGCCGATCGTCGAGACGACCGGCCTGCCCTATGCCTCGCAAAATCCAGGCGTTATGCATGCCTGCGGGCATGACGGCCATACCACGTCCCTGCTCGGCGCCGCCGCGCTGCTCAAGGCCGACACAACCTGGACCGGCACTGTGCATTTCATCTTCCAGCCCGCCGAAGAAGGCGCCGGCGGCGCCAAGGCCATGCTGGCCGACGGCCTGCTGGAGCGTTTTCCGATGGAGCGAATCTTCGGCTACCACAACTGGCCAGGCCTTCAAGCCGGCCATATCGCGGTGCATACCGGCCCGGTGATGGCCGCCGGGGCGCGGCTGGAGATCGTGATCAACGGCCAGTCCGGCCATGCCGCCATGCCCCACCAGACACGGGACCCGATTGTGGCGGCTGGCCATCTGATCGTGGCCCTGCAAAGCATTGTCGCGCGCAATGTGGATCCGATCCAATCCGGTGTGATCAGCCTTGGCATCATCGAAGGCGGTGTGGCCTCCAATCAGATCCCGGCGCAGGTCCGGCTGCGCGGCACCTGCCGCAACTACAGCCGCGAGACCCAGACGGTGATCGACGACGGCATAAGGCGGGTGGCCGCCGGCGTCGCGCTGATGATGGACGTGAAAATCGACGTCACCATCACCTACGGCGTGGGGGCGACCATCAACACGGCAGCAGAGGCCGACCTCGCGGCTGAAGCCGCCACCGGCGCGGGTCTGACCGTGCGTCGCGACCTGCCGCCGGCCATGACCGGCGAGGATTTCGGCTGGATGCTGGAGCAGCGCCCCGGCGCCTATGTGTGGATTGGCAACGGACCGGGCGGCCCCGGCCAGGATCTTCACAACGACGGCTACAACTACAACGATGCAATCCTGCCCGCCGCGGCCACGTTCTTCGCAAGCGTCGCCAAAAAGGCCCTCGGCCCCCCCGACTAGTAAAAATCTAACGGAAAGAACCGTATGATTTCGACCACCTGCCCTTATTTTGTCGGCCGAGTCATCTGACTGGTCAGCGACCAAGTGTCAGGTTCGGACCATTAGGCTGCCTACAGTCCATCCTACAGCAAAAACGCGGCGCAATCGGCCCGGGTGACCGAGCGCGTCGGTCGTAACCCAGCCGCAACAACCGCCCGCTCCCGCGACATCCGCGCCTGCCACGTGCCTGCCAGCACCTCGCGTGGCGGGCGATCCACCAGGCGTTTCTCGACCAACGCCAGATAGTCGGTCCAGTTCTC
>JBBROR010000454.1:0-2275 GCA_038229175.1 Acetobacterales bacterium
CCCTGCAAGTAACGTCCGCCCAACGCAAGGAGACCACACGATGGATATGACCGGCGAACGCCGCATTGCCGCCCCGCGGGCGCGGGTCTGGGACGCATTGAACGATCTGGCGGTGCTGAAAGCATCGATTCCCGGCTGCGAATCGTTGGAAATGGTCGGCGAAAACCAGCTGAAGGCCACGGCCGCCATCAAGATCGGCCCAATCGCGGCGCGTTTCACCGGCAAGGTGCAGCTTCTCGACCTCGATCCGCCTAACTCCTACCGAATCGATGGCGAAGGGCAGGGCGGTGTCGCCGGTTTCGCCAAGGGCGGTGCCGTGGTGCGCCTGGCCGATGACGGCGCGGACACGCTGCTGAGCTACGATGTCAAGGCCCAGGTGGGCGGCAAGATCGCCCAGCTCGGCGCCCGCCTGATCGACGCCACCGCCAAGCAGATGGCCGACGCCTTCTTCAACAATTTCTCGGCAGCCGTCATCGCCAGCAACGCACCCGCCGCGATCGAAGAGATGCCCACCTTGGCCGGTCTCGCAGCGCCCCCAGCAAAGCCCGCTGCCCCCACGCCCGTTGCGGCCATCAGCCTGTTCGACCTCATCCCGGCTGAGATCTTCGGCCTGCCCATCATCGCCTGGATCGGCATCGCAATCTTCACGCCCATCGCCCTCCTGATTCTCAGCGCCTATCTATGAGCCTTCCCGCATCGGTCGCCGAGACCGCGCTCCTTCTCGCGTCCGGTGGCTACGTGGCCGACCCCGGCCTCGCCACCACGGTGTTCCTCGCGCTGTCCATGGAACGCCCGCTGTTCCTCGAAGGCGAGCCCGGCACCGGTAAAACCGAAATCGCGAAAGTCCTGGCCGCGGGGCTTGGTCGCAGGCTCGTGCGCCTGCAATGCTATGACGGCCTGGACCTCGCGGCCGCCGCCTATGAATGGGACCACGCCCGCCAGCTCATGGCCATCCGCCTCGCGGAAGCCTCGGGTGAGGCCCAGAGCATCGACATTTATGCCCGGTCTTTCCTCCAATCCCGCCCGCTGCTCAGCGCCATAGACCCCGACCAGCCCCCCTGCGTCCTGCTGATCGACGAGCTGGACCGTGCGGACGAGCCCTTCGAGGCCTTCCTGCTCGAAGTCCTCGCCGATTTCCAGCTCACCATCCCCGAATACGGCACCGTAAAAGCCGCCATTGCCCCGGTCGTGGTCCTCACCTCCAACCGCACCCGCGAAGTGCACGACGCCATACGCCGCCGCTGCCTCTACCAATGGGTCGACTATCCCAACGCGGCCCGCGAACGTGAAATCCTCGCCCGCAAAGCCCCCGGCATCCCCGCCCAGCTTTCTGCCGAGATCGTGGCGTTCGTCCAACGCCTGCGCGCCGAGGACCTGTTCAAGCTCCCCGGGGTCGCCGAGACGATCGACTGGGCCGGTGCCCTCACGCATCTCGACCAGCACGAACTGGCGCCGGCCGCCGTCGACGAAACCCTGGGCGTGCTGCTGAAATATCAGGACGATATCGCCAAGATCCGAGGCGCCGAGGCCGCAAGGCTGGTGGTCGAGGCGAAGTCGATCGTGAACCCGCCCCCGGTGGTCTGACCGCTCGCATGACCGGACTCCTCCCAGTCAACGTGATGCATTTCGCACGCCTCCTCCGCCGCGCCGGCCTTCCGGTTGGCCCGGCGGACATGCTCGCGGCGCAGCAGGCCATCGGCCTCGTCGATATCGGCGACAAAACCCAGGTCCGCACCGCGCTCCGCGCCACCATGGTCCACCGCCACGAACAGGCCGACATCTTCGACTACGCGTTCTCCATCTTCTGGCGCGACCCGGAAGCCGCCCGCCAGGCCCAGGCCATGGCCGCCATCGACGGCATGAAGGACCAGCCGCCGGAAAAAGCGCCCCCCGGCGCGCGCCGGCTCCCGGCAGCCGTCCACGGGGGCCGGGCGGGCCGCCGAGCCCGGGCCGGGGCGCCGGCGGGGGGCGCGGGGGGGGGGCGGGCGAGTGACGCGACGGGATTTTGCGATGCCCACGAGCTCGCCGCCGGTGCGCAGGCTCCGCCGGATGGTGGCGCGGAGGTCGGTGCGGTGGCCGGAGGGATCGTGGCGAAGGCGGCGGGTGCGTTTGGCGTCGAGCGGAAGGGAGAGCCTGCGGATTTCGGCTTTGGCTTTGGCGATTTCGGCGGCGCTCATGGCCTCGAAATCCATCGTTTGCAGGCGTTCGCGGTCTGAGACCGTCATGACGGCCTCGATCTCGGGGGGGCGTTCTGCTGGGGGTTTGCGGTTTTCGC
>JBBROR010000455.1:0-2272 GCA_038229175.1 Acetobacterales bacterium
ACAAAGCGGCGCCAGGAAAGCCTCGTAGTGGACCGACGTCTGCGGCACGCCCTCCGGCGCCACGACGACCTGGTAGCCGCTGCTGGCGACGAGCCAGTAGACCCCAGCGCCGACCACCAGCAAACCCAGGTCGAGATAAAGCCGCTCCCACAAAGGGGCCTGCCGGCGACCCAGGGTTGCCTTGGCCGCGGCCACCGTCTCCCCGCTTGCCTCCCGCCAGGCCGGCCAGACCATGCCGGCCACCGCCACCGATAGCCCCACCAGCACGGCGGCTGCGACCCACCAGGACGCGGCCCGGAGTGCTGCGAGGTCCCACCATGCGAGCGCGGTGGCGCCTGCGAGCAACAGGCCGAACACGACGCCGCCCGCCCCGATCGCCGCCGCCTCAATCCCGGCCACGCGCAGTATCTGCACGATCGAGGCCCCGCGGGTGCGGAGCAAAGCCTGCTCATGGCGGCGGCGCTCAGCCCCTGAGCCGGCGATGGACAGGGTGAAAAGGATGGCGAGGATCACGCCGGGCCCGCCCAGGAACAGGAACAGCACGCGTGAATACAGGGCATCAGCCCGGGCACCCGCCAATCGGGCGGCCAGGTTGTTGCCAACCACGACACTGCCGGCGGTTCGCGCCTCCAGGTTGTGCGCCGCGCGTTCGGCATAGAAAAACGCCGCGCCGGGGTTTGGCGGGAGCTGGCCGTGCGCCAGCCGGACATGCAGCTGCGTCCGCACGCTGCCCGGCAGGGACGCGGCCTGCGCGTCGAACAGGGCATGGAATTCGGCATCCGGCAGCAACAGCACGTTGTCCGGTGGTGCGGAGGGACCGGTGCCCCCCACGACTCCCACCAGTTGAAACATCGAATCGGCGTTGGGCAGCGAGACGACGCCCGATATCGTGACGGTGGCCGGCGGCTGGCCCGCCCGCCCGACGGTGACACGATCGCCTGGGCCCACGTGCAGGTTGGAAGCGGTCTGCTGCGCCACCAGCGCCCCGTCCATCGTGCCCAGCAACAGCTCGACCTGATGCGGGAACACGGTGGCATAATCGGCTGGCAAGCCCAGCACCCGGGCCGGGCCGGTGGTCTGTTCCGTGGTGTGCCCGGCCAGGCCCGTCACGGCGTGCAGCCCGGTCGATCGTCCGTAGCTGACCACGCGTATTTCCGTGATGGGCGCCGCGGCGGCCAGGGCGGTGTTGACTGCCGCGAGGTCAGCCCCGGTCCGCAGCTCGATCTGCCAATCCACCGGCACGCCTGCGATGGCGCGCTGCGTCATGGTGCGGGACGCGCTGGCGGTGAAGGTGCCGATCGCCACGATGAGCGCGATTGTGAGCCCAACACCGGCGATGGCGCCGAACAGCCGGCCGGATCGCCCCGTCAGCAGGCCGCGCATCCATAATTTGATCATTGGGACACAAGCTCAGGCCGCGCAACCGGGGCCGGGACGTCAAGCCGGCCATAGGACATGGTCCAGACCACATCGAGCCGGGCCGCGACCGTCGGGTCATGGGTCGCCACCACCAATGCTGTCTGCGTGCCGCGCAGCGTGTCCAGCATGACGTCGAGCACGGTCTGCGCGGTTGCGTGATCAAGCTGCCCGGTCGGCTCGTCGGCCAGAAGCAGCGGGGGCCGGGGCGCCAGCGCCCGGGCGATGCCAACGCGCTGTGCCTGCCCGCCCGACAACTCGTCTGGCAGCTTGTCCTCGAGCCCGGTGAGTCCGACAGCGCCCAGCGCTGCCACCGCTCGCGCCCGACTGTCCTGGGCATCGCCGGCCAGCCGCATCGGGAGTTCGATGTTCTCGATCACGGACAGCATTGGCAGCAGGCTTGGCACCTGGAACACCATGCCGATGCGCTGCGGGCGCAACGTGCCGCTGGCACCCAGGCTTGGCCAGGACAGGGTGCCGCCGCTTGGCTGGTCAAGATCGGCCATCAACTGCAGCAACGTGGACTTGCCGCAGCCGGAGGGTCCGATCAGCGCGATGCGGTCACCCGGCCAGACCTGGAACGATACCGGCAGCAACGCATCGATCGCCTGGTCGCCCTGCGTGTAGCGCCGGCTGACGCCGGCGGCCTCAATGAGCGGCGTTGCCTGCGGTATCGCCATCGGAGATCCTTCCGTCATCGATGTGGACGACCCGGGTGGCCCGCGCGGCCAGAGCAGGGCTATGCGTGGCGATAAGTGCCGCCATGCCGCCGGCACGCTCGTGGTCCAACAGGTCGAAGATGCGGCCTTCGGTTTCGGCATCCACCTCGCCGGTCGGCTCGTCGGCCAGCAGCAGC
>JBBROR010000456.1:0-2272 GCA_038229175.1 Acetobacterales bacterium
CGGCCTTCCTTGAATCACATCAGATTCGGATGAATCAAGGAGTTTCCGGACGGACACTGAGGACTCTTCCCTCAGATTTTAACCACTCAGCAGACGACAATATCCCCGATGGTGGTCGGTTTCTAAAGAAGCCCTACGACTGCAATCACGTCATTGAGCATCTTCGAGAGCTTACCAGCGCCAAGGCTTGATTTGGGCATGCCTTCGCCGCCGCCTTTCAATAACATGGCCTCACACCCTGTGCCGCCGGCATTCCGACTCGCACAGCAGCATCGTCATCGCCTCCAGCGAACACTGACCGCACGCGCTGCGATTCAGTTTGATCGTCACGGCCCGCAGCGGAACAGGCCGGAGCTGGCCACAGGATTTTCGCGGGCGTTGATGGGCTGGCGATGTGATGGAGGATGCCGGGCACGATGTCGCTGGTATGGAAGGTGTGAATGCTGTCAACCTCGATACGATCGGGAAAGAAACGACTGATGAGCGTAGAAAGCTGGATGAAGCAGGCGAGTGACCACTGGCAGAAGTTTCAGCCGGAACGGTTCAAGACGCTGGAAAAGGCCGGGATATTGAAGCGGTCCCTGCGCTACGCAGCGGAAAAGCCTGGAAAACGCATCTCGCCGCCGACCGCACCTCATGCAGTTGCGCCGATGCCAACCAGATGCGACTGTTTCTGCATATCGGCGCGTATTGGTTGATGTGGAGCCTGCGGGCGGTGATGCCGCGGCGGTCGTCGTGGCGTGTCGCGCAGTTCAGCACGCTGCGTTTGCGCCTGCTGAAGATTGCCGCCAGCGTCGAGGTGCTGAGACGGCAAGTCCGGCTGCACCTGCCGCGGGCAACACCTGATCAGGCCATCTTCGCCATGGCCCTCAACCGCATCCCCCGGCTTCCAATCTGAGTATGGGGCCAATGCCCCGAGCCGCCACGTCCCAGTAACCATCAACGCCCAACAGCCACAGCAGCCCGACCAAACGCCCTGAAAACAGGGCGCGATGGCGGCTGTCGAACCCACGAAACGCCACCAATGGCGCCACGCTCGTGCATTATCCGGGCTAGAGCGAACGTTCGACGCGATGACCAACGATCCCACGGTGTACGGGACGATGAATGGCCCATCGGAATTTCACGTGATCGGCACGATCAAGGACTGGACGATCGAGGACCGTCTGCATCTGATCGACGTGCCGGTGCTGTTGATTTCTGGGTTCCACGACGAAGCGACACCGCTGACGCAAATGCCGTTCGTGCAGAATATCCCAAACGTCCAACAGGTTGTTTTCCCCCATTCGAGCCATCTGCCGCATATCGAGGAACGGACGGCCTTCATGCCGGTGGTGGAGGCGTTCCTTTCGGACGCATCCTGAGCTGCAGCGAGAGGCGAAAGATGCCGCTAACCAGCATGGCCAGATAGGCCTGACAGGCCGGACAACAATTCGGCATAAGTGGATATCACCAGATGCCGGCGCACCTTGTGCGAGACGGTCAGCAGGCCGTTTTCGGCCGTAAAAGGCGGCACCACGGCATGGCGTCTGATCCGCTCGGTGGTGGACAGCAGGGCGTTCACGCGGGCGATGGCGCGCAGGGCTTCGGTGTCTGCCACGCCATCGGCGAGCACGATGAGCGCTGACAGGCTGGCTTTGCCCTCGCCGCTCACCACTGCCTGGGCAATGCCGGGCTGGGCCACCAGCAGACCCTCGATGCGGGCCGGTGAGATCTTCTCGCCGCCGGACAGCACGATGATGTCCTTCTTGCGATCGGTGATCCGCAGGGATCCGTCAGGGTCGATCACGCCGATGTCGCCGGTGTGCAGCCAGCCGCCTGCAAGCGTGTTGGTGGTCTCGGCCGGTCGGCCCCAGTAGCCGTCCATCAGCAGGTCGCCCTGCACCAGGATCTCGCCGTCCCCGGCGATGCGCAACGCAACGCCCGGCAGCGGCGGGCCGACGGTCTCGATCCGGCTGTCCGGGTGCATGGCCGAAATCACCGGGCCGGCCTCGGTCTGGCCGTAGCCCTGCACCATGTGGATGCCGATGGCCTGGAAGAAGCGGCCGACCTCCGGCTCCAGCCGGGCGCTGCCGCTGACGGCCATGCGAAAACGGCCGCCGAAACGGGCGCGGATCTTGGCCCGCACGATCCGTTCAAGGATGGGGTCGGCGGCGCGCTCCCAAAACGTGAGCGTGCTGCCCGCGGCACGCTTGCCCCCGATGTCGATGGCGGCGTGGAACAGCCGCTGCCGCCAAGGCTTTTCGCGGGCAGCCTGGGTGAGGATGCGGGC
>JBBROR010000457.1:0-2264 GCA_038229175.1 Acetobacterales bacterium
AGATCGCGATCAGCATGGACGGCCGTGGCGCCTGGCGCGACAATGTGTTTGTCGAGCGCCTGTGGCGCTCGGTCAAATACGAGGAGGTTTACCTTCGAGCCTACGGCTCGGTCAGCGACGCCCGGGCTTCGCTCGGCCGATCTCTGACCTTTTACAACGGCCGGCGCCCGCACTCATCGCGTGACCGCAAGACGCCCGATCAAGTCTACTTCAACCAACCGCTTCTCGCAGCGGCATGAAACCGGCCGACGCTCTACCTAGCACTACTTTGGCAGATCTTGCGAACTAGTCTCGGCGATGAGTTTATCGCAGTGCGGGCATCGGCCGGGTGGTGGGCGTGCGAAGAGATCAAGGATGGCTTGTCTGATGGCCGGCATCGTCGGCTGTGGCGGTGGCCCCCCGACTCTTTTTTTTCCGTCCCGCTGCTTTGAGGCGGCGGGACTGGAGGAAAGCAAAGGCGATCATCGCCATCAGACAATGTCGGTGCAGCCCGGTCCATGATCTGCCTTCGAAGTGATCAAGCCCGAGCTCTTCCTTGAGTTGCTGATGGGCCTGCTCGCAGATCCATCTGGCCTTGATCGCAGCCGCAAGCGCCTTGAGCTTGGTGTCGGCGGGCAGGTTCGACAGGTAGTATTTCTGCTCTCCACTTGTACGCCTTTCGCCGATCAGCCAGACGTCCTGCTCGCCGGGCATGGCCTGGACACGACCGTCGACCATGCGATGCCTGTGGCCCTCTGCCACCCGGACACGACGCGCCGCAAACAGGCAGGTCAATTTGCCCTTGGTTCCGCGCCGCCAACTGATCTTCTGCCATTTTGCTTCGGCCAGCATCAATTCGGCAGAGACGGCAACATCATCAGGCACGTGGTATTTGCGCCGCCTTCCGGTCGCAGCGTTTGGGAATATCAGTCCGACGTCCGCCCGATAGACATTCTGACGCCGCGATATGCCAACCGCCCACAGCAAGCCGCGCTTGCTCAGAGCGTGGCGGAACGGCCCGCTTGACCCATAGCCGGCATCGGCGAGCACGCAGCCAAAGCGGGCGCCCGAGGCGATAACGCGATCGATTTCGGCGATGGCGATCTCTGGCTTTGTCAGGGCGACCCGGCGCTCTTGTGGAACCCGAGCCCTGTCCATCCGATCGACATCCGCCGTCCAGCTTTCGGGCAGGAAGAGGCGCAGGCCCACCATCACCGGCACTTCGCGCGACGCCAGCGTCACCGAAACAAGCGACTGGCAGTTTGACGTCTTGCCCAGCGAAGAGGCGTATTGCGCCGCCACCCCGACCGAATGGATGCCCTTCTTGGGCAACGCTGTGTCGTCGATGACAAGATACCCGGCCTCGTCCCCCACCAAACGGTCGGCTTCCTTCAGGAGAACAGCCTCAAGCGGCGCGCTCTCCCACACGCCGTCGGCGACGAAATGGTGGAGTTGGTCATAGCCAAACTCGCGATCACGGGCCGCCATCGGCTGGACGCTCTTGCGGTCACCCGGGCCAATCAGGCCTGCAATGTACGCTGGGCAAATCCGTTTCCGGGTCTTGTGCCGCATCGCCGCCAGAAATGGCGCCAGCCAAACCTCCAGATCGCCACGCCAGTCGCCAGACATCGCCAGCCTCCCATAAAGCTGGCTTCCTATGAATCAGGGAAATCGCCTCAAGGGAATCGAAAAATTTACTTCTGCCAAAGTAGTGCTAGTGGATCGAATCTAACGCTTGGTGCCCTCTTTTGACTGCGGCGATGATTTTGTCGGGATCTGCGGTCCAGACGAAAGGCTTCGGGTTGGCATTTTGCTCGGCAACGAAGCGATTGATGGCGGCCTGAAGGTCGACAACGGAGTGGAACACGCCGCGCTGCAACCTTCGCTTTGTCAGCTTGGCGAAGAAGCCTTCGACCGCGTTGAGCCACGAGCACGATGTCGGGGTGAAGTGGAAGGTGAAGCGGGGGTGGCGATCGAGCCATGCCCGGACCTTGGCGTGCTTGTGGGCGGCATAATTGTCGAGGATGACGTGCACCGCCTTGTCGCTGGGTACGGTGGCGTTGATGGTGTTCAGGAATCGGATGAACTCCTGGTGCCGATGCTGCTGCATGTTGCGCCCGATGACGGTTCCATCAAGGACGTTGAGCGCGGCGAACAGGGTGGTCGTGCCGTTGCGCTTGTAATCATGGGTCATTGTGCCGAGCCGGCCTTTCTTCATCGGCAAGCCCGGCTGTGTTCGGTCCAACGCCTGTATCTGGCTCTTCTCGTCGAACGACAGCACGATG
>JBBROR010000458.1:0-2256 GCA_038229175.1 Acetobacterales bacterium
GCTCACGCGTCAACGCATACGCGATCCCCATTGCAGGCAACGGCGTCCTCGGGACAAGGTTGGTCCAGCAACAAAGGGTTTGATGATGAAGGGTCTGTTTCTCGACGCCAACGGCGCGCTGGCCGATATCTTCCACAAGATGCGCACCGAGAGCGATCCGCCAATGGACGTGAACCTGCAGGAGGACCCCGACCAGGACACGTTGGCCAACCTGCTGCAAGGCTACGATTTTATCCTGGACGACCACACCCAGCTCCCCACCGCCACGCTGGCAAAGTGCAAGCAGCTGCGCCACGTCATCTTCCTCGGCACCGGCGCCCGCAGCTACATGAACCCCGAGGAGCTGGCCGAACTCGGCATCACCGTCCACACCATCAAAGGCTATGGAGACATCGCGGTGGCCGAACACGCCATCGCCCTGATATGGGCCGCGGCCCGTGGCCTGGCGTTCATGGATCGCGGCATGCGCGCCGGTTCCTGGCTGCGCAGCGAGGGCATGCAGCTGACCGGCAAGACCATCGGCCTGATCGGCTTCGGCGGCATCGCGGCCGAGGTGGCGCGCATCGCCGGCGGCTCCGGCATGCGCGTGCTGGCCTGGAACCGCACGCCCAAAACCGCCGAGGGCGTGGAGTTCGTGCCGCTGGAACGCCTGCTGGCCGAAAGCCACGTCGTCAGTCTTCACCTTCTGCTGTCCGACGACACGCGCGGCTTTCTGTCCGCCGAACGCATTGCGCTGATGCGGCCGGGCGCCATGCTGGTCAACACCGCCCGCGGCGCCGTGGTGGACGAAACCGCCATGATCGCCGCACTGCAATCGGGCCATATCGGCCACGCGGCGCTGGATGTATTCGACGTCGAGCCGCTGCCGGTGCCGCACGTGCTCACCACGATGGACAACGTAACCCTCTCCGCCCACAGCGCGTTCCGCACGCCCGAAGCCAACGACACCCTGATCCGCCGCGCGTTGGACATCGCCGCCCACCTGGCCAGCATGACACGCATGACGGACCACTGACCTGCACCAGCGGTTCGGCTTGCGCTGAACCGCTCGCGTGCGCATGTTCAAATCCATCATTCTCTGACAATGCCGGCATCATCGTCTCCGCCGGCGGAGCGACACGATGGACGGCAGCGCCGAATCACGACGGATCATTCTCCACACGCCCGATGATTTCGAAGGCATGCGCCAGGCTGGGCTGCTTGCGGCCGAAGCGCTGGACATGATCACCGATCATGTGCACCCCGGCATCACCACCTTGGCGCTGGACACGCTGTGCCATGATTTCATCATCGCCCACGGTGCCATCCCGGCGCCGCTGAACTATCGCGGCTATCCCAAATCGGTCTGCGTCTCCATCAACCACGTCGTCTGCCACGGCATCCCCGGCGACCGCGTGCTGATCGCAGGCGACATCGTCAACATCGACGTGACGGTGATCCTCAATGGCTGGCACGGCGACAGCAGCCGCATGTACTGCGCCGGCCCGCCGTCGACCAAGGCTCGCAACCTGATCGAGTGCACGCACGAGGCGCTGATGCGCGGCGTGGCGGCGTGCAAGCCGGGCGCCACTCTGGGCGATATCGGCCACGCCATCCAGGTGTTCGTCGAAGCCCAGCGCTTCAGCGTGGTGCGCGACTTCTGCGGCCACGGCATCGGCCGCACCTTCCACGCGCCGCCGAACATCCTGCATTACGGCCGTGCCGGCGAAGGTCCCGTGCTGAAACCTGGCATGTTCTTCACCATCGAGCCGATGGTGAATGCCGGACGGCCCGAAGTGAAGGTTCTGGACGACAACTGGACCGCCGTCACCCGCGACCGCAGCCTGTCGGCGCAGTTCGAGCATATGGTTGGGATCACCGAAACCGGCGTGGAAATTTTCACCCTGTCCCCCGCCGGCCTGTTCAAACCGCCTTTTCCCACGTGATGGCCAGCTTTCACACGACCGCCCAGAAACTACGCTTCTGCGACACCGACCGCCTCGGTCACGTCAACAACGCCATCTATGCCGTGATGTACGAGGCCGGCCGCGCCGAGATGCTGGAACGTGCTGGCCTTCTCGCCCCCGCCCACGGCCGCGCCGTGGTGATCGCGCGCATCGAGATCGATTTCCTGCGCGAGATGAACTGGCCCGGCGAGGTGTCGGTGGAATCGGCGATCCATCGGATCGGCACCAAATCCTTCACGATGCGTCAACGCCTGCTGGTCGACGGCACCCTCTGTTCCCGCGCCCTTTCGGTCCTCGCCGTCATCGACAC
>JBBROR010000459.1:0-2255 GCA_038229175.1 Acetobacterales bacterium
AGAGCGGGCGATCGCGGTGCAATACTGGGTGGTGACGGGCAATGTCGCCTGCGTGCTGAAACTTGCGCATGACGAGGCCGCGCGGGCGTTGTCGCCGGGTACTGTGCTCACGGCCTGGATGATCCGCGGGATGCTGGCGGACGGCCATGTCAGGGAGCTGGATTTTGGCCGTGGCGACGACCCCTACAAGCAGGGATGGGCCGGCGTGCGGCGACAGCGCATCGGGTTTCTGTTGGTTGATCCGCGCAGCCTTTTCGGTTTCATATCGATCGCCCGGCATCGGCTGGGCCTGATCCGCCAGCGTCTGAAGGCGTGGCTCGTGGTTAAAAAAGGGCGATAAAGGATCGTCTGGCTTTGGGTCGCGTTAGAGCGTGATGATTTTGGGTAGAGTCAAAATCATCACGCTCTAACTTTTGTTTTACCGATCATGTTCATGCGTTTGGGTGAAGCAACCCAAACGCATCATGATCTTGGGAAATGCTCGTAAATTAGCACGAAAGTGTCTTGCGGCATTGATGATGCGCGGGAATAAGTTTCGCATGACCGGATCATTTTGTTGAGCATCTACACGATCACAGGCGGTGCCGGTTTCATCGGCTCCCATTTGGCCGACGCGCTGCTGGGCGCCGGCCACACGGTGCGCGTGCTGGACGACCTGTCCAGCGGCAGGCTCGACAATCTTGATGCGCGCTGTGTGTTTTTCGAGGGCGACGTGCGCGACCGGCGCGCTGTCCTGGCGGCGATGGACGGGGCCGCTGGCTGCTTCCATCTGGCCGCCATCGCATCGGTCGAGCGCGGCCACCAGGACTGGCTGGGGGCCCACGCCGTGAACCAGACCGGCAGCATCGTGGTGCTGGACTGCGCCCGTGTGCTGGGCGGCATTCCCGTGGTGTACGCCTCCTCCGCCGCCGTGTATGGCGCTTCTGGCGGCGCTTCCGGAGACGGCTCGGTGCGTGAGGACCAGGGCGCGGCGCCCATGAGCGCCTATGGCGCCGACAAGCGCGGCTCGGAACTGCATGCACGGGTGGGCTTCGAGGTGCACGGCGTGCCGTCGATCGGCCTGCGGTTCTTCAACGTGTATGGCCCGCGCCAGGACCCGCTGTCGCCGTATAGTGGCGTGATCTCCATCTTTGCCCGGCGTGCCGCCGACGGCGAAATGATGACGGTGCATGGCGACGGCTCGCAGACGCGCGATTTCGTCTATGTCAGCGATGTCGTGGCCCATGTGCAGCAGGCCATGCGGGTTTTGCATCACACCCCCATGGCGCGGATTCTCAATGTCTGCACCGGCCGGGGCACATCGGTGCTGGACTTGGCTCAGGCACTTGTGACAGCGGGTGCGAAAGCGGGCAGCAACGCCCGCGCCAGGATCGTGCATGGCGAGGAACGGCTGGGCGATATCCGTCATTCCGTCGGCAATCCGGACGCCGCCGTGGCGCTGCTCGGCCTGCGCGCCGGGGTCACGCTGGAGGAGGGGCTTCGACACACGCTGATAAGCCTGTCCAGCGGCAATCCCGGTGCCGATCTGGGTGCCGTAGTTGCGGTACCAGAACTCAGCCGCTGAGCCTCCACCGCCGCCAATGACGCATCCCGCAGGCGGCTCCATCCTGCAGCAGACCATCAGCGGCGCCGGCTGGGTGATTGGCTGGCGCATGACCACGCGGCTGCTCGGCCTGCTCAGCACGCTGGTGCTGGTGCGCCTGCTGGCGCCGCAGGATTTTGGCCTGGTGGCGCTGGCCGCCGGCTTCTGGCAGGCGATCGACGCGATGTCGTCCCTGGGCGTGGAGGAGGCGCTGGTGCGCGAGCGGGCGCCGGACCGGGCGCTGTACGACACCGGTTTTACCGTCAACGCGCTGCGCGGCGTGGCCACGGCTGCCATCATCGTGGCCGGCGCCTGGCCGTTCGCCTGGTTCTTCGCCGAGCCACGACTGGTGCCGGTGCTGCTGGCGCTGGCGTTCTCGGCGTTCCTCAACGGGCTGGAGAACATCGCCATCGTGGATTTCCGGCGGCAGATGGATTTCCGAAAGGAATTCATCCTCGCGGTGTTTCCCCGTTTTGCGGGCATCGTCGTGACCATCTTGGTGGCGCTGCTGCTGCACAGCCATTGGGCGCTGGTGGCGGGAATTCTGCTGTCCGTGAGCTTGCGCATCCTGGGCGGCTATATCGTGCATCCCGATCGCCCGCGCCTCAGCCTGTCGCACTGGTCGGTGATATCAGGGTTTTCGTTCTGGTCCTGGGCGGTCAGCGTGGCGATC
>JBBROR010000460.1:0-2251 GCA_038229175.1 Acetobacterales bacterium
ATCCTGGTGCCGGGCCATGGGCCGCCCTGCCTGCTGGCGCTGGCATCGCGCGACGCCGCAACGCTCGATCCCTTCCAGGGGACCGCCCCTCTCGCGTTTCTCGGCCGCGCCGTGGCCGCCGCTTTGTCGCGCTGATGCAGGCTGAAGCCGCCAGGCAGGCGTTTCTGGACTGGCTGGCCTTGGAACGCCGCGCTTCGCCGCTGACGGTGGAAGCCTACGGCGCCGATCTGTCGAATTTCCTGGGCTTTATCACGCAGCACCAGGGCGGCGAACCTGATCTGGTGGCGTTTGGTGCGTTGCGCGCGGCGGATTTCCGCGCCTGGCTGGCAAATGACGCGAAAGAGAACCGAGGTCGCGCAACCCGGGCACGCCACGTCTCGGCGGTGCGCAGCTTCTTCAAATTCCTCGCCCGCCGGCACGGTGTCGACAACCCGCAACTCGCCCTGCTCGCAGCGCCCCGCCCGAAGAAGCCGCTGCCCAAGGCGCTGACGCCGGCGCAGGCCGTGTCTGTGGCCCGCGACATCGGCGAGATCACCGACGGCGACCTGTCCCTGCGCGATGTGGCGCTGTTCAGCCTGCTCTACGGCAGCGGCCTGCGCATCGCCGAGGCGCTGGCGCTGGATGTGCGCGACGCGCCAAGGGCGGGCTCGGACAATGCGCTGGTCGTCACCGGCAAAGGCTCCAAGCAGCGCATCGTGCCCGTGTTGGCGCCGGTGCGCGATGCGGTGGAGGCCTGGTTGCGCGTGCATCCACAGCGCAGCCCCGGCGCGCCATTGTTCATCGGTGCCCGCGGCGCACGCCTTGACCCCGGCGTGGCGCAGCGCATTCTGCGCGCGTTTCGAAACCTCAACGGATTGCCGGACCACGCAACACCGCACGCGCTCCGGCATTCCTTCGCCACCCATCTGCTGGCGGGAGGCGCCGATCTGCGCTCCATCCAGGATCTGTTGGGCCATGCCAGCCTGTCCACCACCCAGCGCTACACCGCCGTCGACACCACGCAGCTGATGGAAGTCTGGCGCCGCACCCACCCGCGCGGATGAATATTGGTTCGGGCACTCCCCACGAGATGCGACGGTGCTAGCCTGTCCGAAACGAGCGTGATCGGGGGTAGATCTCATGCAGGCAGGCGTCATCGGATTGGGCCAGATGGGGCGCGGAATCGCCGCCAACCTGCACCGCGCCGGCCTTCTCGCCGCCGCCTGGGACGTGTCGGAGCCGGCACGGACCCTGGCTGGGCTGCCAGCCGAGATCCCCCTGGACCTGGCCGCCGCGATGGCGGCCGAGGCGGTGGTCTTCGTGGTGCCGTCCTCACGCGAAATCAGGTCCGTCCTCGATACCTTGCTGGCCACGCCGCAGGACAGCCAGATTCTGATCGACCTCACCACATCAAGTCCCAAAGACACCTGCATTTCAGCCAGGCGTGCGGCGTCAAGCGGTCGGATCTACCTCGACGGCGGGATGTCCGGAGGCGCGATGGGAGCCGATTCCGGGAATTTGACGCTGATGATGGGTGGGCCTGAAGCAGCGCTCGAGCGCGTGCATCACGTCCTCGGTGCCATCGCCCGCAACGTTTTTCGGGTGGGCGACAGCGGCGCCGGGCACACGATGAAGCTGGTGCACAACATGGTTTGCCACACCAACTTCCTCGCCCTCGCCGAAGCCTGCCGCATCGCCGAGCGCGCCGGCCTCGCGTTGCCCACCGTCATCGACGTCATCAACGCCGGCAACGCACGCAGCTATGTCAGCGAGGCCCGATTTCCAAACCACATCCTGTCCGGCCGGTTCGACGGCCGCTCCACGGTGGCGAACCTGGCCAAGGACCTTGGCATGGCCGCCGAACTCGCCGACCAGTTGGAACAGGACGCTCCCTATACCAGGCTCACCGCATCCCTGCTGGGCCGCGCCGTGGAGTCTGGCCACGCCGAGGACGATTTCACCCGGCTTTACCCGTTGTATGAGGCGCTGGCGGGCCTGCAGGGCGAATGATCCCACACACGTTCCACGCCGGCGGATATCAGGGTGCGGCCTCGGTCCATACCAGGGCGTTATCGCATCTGGCGGCTGCGATTGAGCGGCTTTCGGATGGCGACCTGAGATTGGCGGTAAAGCCCGACATCACCGGCGACGGCAGCAAGGCCACCGACCTGTTGGCGCGCGTCGAAGCGGGCACGCTCGATCTTTGCTATTTCGCGTCGAGCTATCTGGGCGCGCGCGTGCCGGCGCTGGCGGCGTTCGATCTGCCCTTCGC
>JBBROR010000461.1:0-2239 GCA_038229175.1 Acetobacterales bacterium
ACGCCGGGGGCCGAAATGCCGGGGGCGGAGATGTTGTCGACACGCGGCACCAGCACCCGCGTCGAATGCTCTTCCCGAAACAGGATGGTGCGCGGCGTCATCAGATACATGAAGGCCGAGCCGAAACTGCCGGGGAAGCGGGCGCCGGTGCCGGGCCAGTCGCCGGTACCGATCAGGTTGAGGTTGGCCTGCCCGTCGATCTGGCCGCCGCCGAGGAAGAACAGGTCGATGCGGCCCTGGCCTGTGAGGTCGAACAGCTCGCGCGTGCCTTCGGTGAACGGGTTGCCGGTGGGGCGGTGCAGCAGGGACAGGCGCACGTCATGGCCGAGCTTTTTCACCAGCCAGCTTGCGGCGGCGGGGATCGGCGAGGCGGCGCCGACGGCGATGTGGCGGGCCGGAGGGGCCGCGGGGTTAAGAATCAGCCGCGCGATGGCGGTGATCAGGCGTTCCTGTGGGGCGATCATTCGGCGGCCTGGGCCGCGGGAGACAGCACGTAACGGTCGAGATAGGTGCGAAAACCATCCTCGGTACGGGCCAGCCTGGCGTATTCGGCGAAGTGCGCGGCATCGAGCGCATATTCGTCGAGCAGGCCGATCGGCCATGCGCCACGGGCCGCGACCGCGACCGCTTCCAGATACAGGCCGTTGATGGTGCCGGGGGCCATGCGTTCGTCTTCCAGCAGGTTGAAATCGACGATCCGCTCGACCGTGACCAACGAACGCCTGGAGGCGTGGGCGAGCGTGGCCAGCTCTCGCCTGCGGCCGACATAGACGTTGCCGTCGCGGTCGGCGCAGACGGCGTGGAAGGCGGCGATATCAGGGGACAAAGCGGGGATCAGCAGGATGGGGTCGCCTTCGTTGGCGAAGGGATTGTCGATCACCTTCCAGTCTGGCCGGTGCGCCACCAGGTCGCTGCCGAGGATGCCGCGCAGGGGCATGAACGGCACGCCTTTTTCGGCGGCCTGCAGGCCGGTATGGATGGCGGGACAGGTGGCGTCGGTGACGGTGATGCTGCCGGCTGCGAGGGCCGCCACGAAACGCGGCGCGGTGCCGGCCTCGCCCAATGTGACGGCGCTGGTGTGCACGCTGGCCACACAGCCGGCGCCGATCAGCAGGTCTGTCACATAGCCTGACACCGGCACGCCAAGCAGGCGAAGGCCACGCGCGCCGCGGCGGACGAGGGCGCGGGCGAAGGCGGCGGGGGACAGCGAGTTGTCCGGCGGCAAGGCCAGCATGGCGCCGTCTGGCACGGAAGCGGCCATATGGTCGAGATTGATCTGCGGCATGATGATTGCCTCCCTGACCCGACTATAGTGGCGTCTCGTGGACGCTGTGAACCGCCCAGGATGACCATGCAAGCCAAGACCCAGCAAGCCCGGCCGATCTCCGCACTTCCCGAGGTTCCACAGTTGCGACCCTATGAGCCGGGCGAATACCGCATGGCCATGGGTCTGACGCCGGTGGCGCTGCCGGATTGGCTGGAGTTCGCCGCAGATTATCCCATGCAGATGGCCGAACGCCGGCGCCTGCTTGCCGAACGGCCCCAGGATGTGCTGGCGTGCCTGCCTTCGGCCGAGGCGGCAGCGCACGAGTTGCTGGACGTGCTGGTGGCGCATCTTTGCGCGGTGCATCCGGATTGGTTCACCCGCGATGGGTCTTGTCTGCGCAACCATCTGCTGGGCGAGGCGATCGATCTGGCGTCCGCAGCACCGCCGCTGGCGATCGCGGGACGGCTGGTGCAGGAGGATTTCTGCATCAACCAGCTTCACGCGGACGGCCATCGCCTGACCGCCGCCGTGCTTTGTTTCCCCACACGCTGGTCGCTTGCCGAAAAGCTGGGCAAACCGCTGCTCGGCGTTCACGCACAGGTGCCGTTCTATGCCGAGCGGCTCGGCTTGCCGGTGGAGCGGTTCTTTTCGAGCCTGAAGGATGGCAGGCTGGCGCAACGGCTCAACTGGTCGGTGATCGACGACGCCGCGCTGTATCAGGTCAGCGGCAAGCACCGCATTGGGCACGATGCGGATATCACGCCAGACAACGCGCTGCAGCGGCTTTATCTGCGGGTGGAGCGCCAGACATTTCGGCGGCTGCCGGTGAGCGGTGCGGTGGCGTTCGGCATCCGCATCCATGTCACGCGGCTGGATCGCGTGGCGCAGTCGCCCGGCGAGGCGGCCCGGTTGTCGGAGGCGTTGCGGGCGCTGCCACCGGCGGTGGCGGAGTATAAAAGCACCACGCTGTTC
>JBBROR010000462.1:0-2232 GCA_038229175.1 Acetobacterales bacterium
AGCGCCGCATCTCAGCCCCGGGACCCCCAAAGCGACCCGTCGCGTTGAGCATAGACCGCACAGCCGACCCATTCATGCAGCGCCAGATACGAATCAAGCCACGCGGTCACCGACGGCTGGAACATGTCCAGCTTCATGCCGCCATAGACGGTCAGGCTTACCGGTGCCGGCCAGACCGTGATGCCGAAATGGCGAAAGGCGATCAATGCCCTGCGCATATGCCAGGAATGGGTGACGACATAGACCGAGGTGATCCCCTCGCGCGCCAGGAGTGCGGCGGTGAATTCGGCGTTCTGCCAGGTATTGGCCGAACGCGGCTCCACCCATTGCGCCTGGGCCTTGAAATCGTCCTGCAGGCTTTGGCGCATCAGGACGGAGATCGGAATGGAGCCCTCGTTGGAGGCCCCGCCGGTCAGCAGGATGGGCAATCCGATGCGCCGCTGCAGCGCGGCTCCGGCGCGCAGCCGCTCCAGCGACAGGCTGCCCGGCTGGGCGCCACCGAAGATCGCCCCGCCAACGCGCCCGAAGCTGCCGTCACCACCCAGAATGACGATCGCACCCGGCCGTGCCGCAGACGCCGCAGACGCCGCAGACGCCGCAGACGGGAGGGCGACCACGGCCGGCGAATCTGCCGGTATCGCCGGACGGCTGAGCACGATGCCCGATTCCAACGCGTGAAACATCAGGGCGGGCGTGATCGGCAAGGCCAGCACCAGCAGCAGCAGCAGGCACACGCCCAGCAGCCGCTGCCCCGCCTTGGGATAGCGCCACGCCACGCCCCAGCAGACCAGTGCCGCCATCAGGAACACAATCGGCGGCAACAGGACACCGCGCGGCAAAAAGCTTAGCAAATCGTATTCCCCAACAGGCATTTGATGCCGCAGCCCATGGAAGCGGCCCGAAAACCGCCAGCGCGCGCGGACCCTGCCGCATCGGGACGACGAAGGAAAGACGGCAGACGAAGGCTCGCGCGATTGCTATCCCAGGACCACACGCCCAAACGCCAGGACAAACTCATCGCCCTCACGCTCACCCTTGCCGACATCGCCGACGTCGCAGCCCTCGGACCGCGCTGGCGGGCGCTGGAAAGCCGGGCCGAAGGATCGTTCTTTCAAAGCTGGAGCTGGCTCGGCTGCCTCGCCGCCGAGCGCTTCCCCCACGCGAAACTGCTGGTGGCGCGACGCGACGGCCAGGATATCGCACTGGCGCTGCTCAACCGTGGCCGGAGCCGACTGGCGCCGATCACGCTGTGGCTGGGTGAAAGCGGCATACCCCGCTTCGATTCCACCTATGTCGAACATAATGGCGTCCTGGTCGCCCAAGAGGCGCACGGTCGCGACCAGGACCTCATCACCGCGTGCCTGCGTGCCGTGCTCGCCGAAAGCGGCGTCACCCGGCTGGTGCTGTCTGGGGTGGACGACGCCCATCTTCAGGCCGCCCAGCACACCGGCGCCGCGATGCGCCCGGTTAAAACCCAGCCCGCCCCGTTCGTCGCATTGGCGAGCCCGGAAATCAGCTTTCTGGACGGTCTCAGCGCCAATACCCGCTACCAGCTTCGCCGCTCCGCCCGCCGCTTCGAGATGCGCGGTCCCCTGAAGCTGCACCGCGCCGGCACCGTGGCCGAGGCACGCGCGGTGCTGGACGAACTCGCCCTTTTGCACCAGGCCACCTGGACCAAACGCGGCCGCCCCGGCGCCTTCGCCAACCCCAACTTTCTGCGATTTCATCACGCCCTGATCGACGAAGCCCTGCCACGCGGCGAGATCGACCTGCTGCGCATCACCGCCGGCCCCGATCTGATCGGCTGCCTCTACAATTTCCGTCATCGCGGCCATGTGCTGGCCTACCAGAGCGGCTTTGACTATGCGCCGAGCCACTCCCACGAAAAGCCAGGTCTCACCTGCCACCACCTGGCCATCGAGGCTGCCCGCGCCGACGGCTTGACGCGCTACGACTTTCTCGCCGGCGAGGACCGCTACAAGGCCAGTCTCGCCCAGGATGCCACCCAACTGCACTGGATCGATCTCGCCCCGCGCTGGTCCCTGCGTGGCATGGCGACGCGTGCGCAAGCGATGTTTGAAAAGACACACTCGTTATACACCAGCTGAAAGTGTGTAGCGATTACACATGAATAGCAGGGCGCGTGACGGTGCCGCATCCCAAGCGTGACCTTCCCATAGGTACGCTGCGCAGCATCGAGAAACAGTCCGGTATCAAACTGAAAGGGTCGTC
>JBBROR010000463.1:0-2230 GCA_038229175.1 Acetobacterales bacterium
AAGTGCTGGGGCACAGCGCCCTGTGGATTGTTGTGGATAACGGGGATGGAAGGAGGTTTCTGCCATCTTGATACCGCAGTTGCGTTCCACACTATGCCTCCGACCGGGCTTTTGCCCTTTACGAAAGGCCACCATGCGCATCGCCCAGATCGCCCCGCTGTTCGAGACGGTGCCACCGTTGCGCTATGGTGGCACCGAGCGTGTGGTATCTTGGCTGACCGAGGCGCTGGTGACACAGGGCCATGACGTGACGTTGTTTGCCAGCGGTGACAGCATCACGTCGGCGAGACTGGTGCCGGTGATCCCTGTGGCGCGGCGGTTCGTTGCGAATTTCGAGACCAACACGGCGCCCTATGCCCGCATGATCGAGCTGGTGGCGCGCCACGCGCATGAATTCGACGTGCTGCATTTCCACATCGATTTTCACCCGTTCTCGGTGTTCAGCCGGTTGGGCGTGCCGTTTGTGACCACGTTGCATGGGCGGATGGACCAACCTTGGACGGAGGGCATCTACGGGCTTTACCCAGAGGTGAACCTTGTTTCGATCTCGGACAACCAGCGCAGCCCCTGGCCGGAGCTGAACTGGGCGGGCACGGTGCATCACGGGATGCCGCCGGAGTTGCTGCGGCCAATCGATTCCGGCAGCGACTACCTGGCATTCCTCGGGCGAATCTCCCCAGAAAAAGGGATCGAAGCGGCCATAAGAATCGCCGCCCGCGCAGGGCTGAAGCTGAAGGTGGCGGCCAAGATCGGGGCGGAGGACCAGGGCTATTACGACCATGTGGTGGCGCCGCTGCTGTCTGGCGGCAGTGTGGAGTTCATGGGCGAGATTGGGGATGCGGAAAAGCCGGCGTTCCTGTCGGGTGCACGCGCGCTGCTGTTCCCGATCGCCTGGCCGGAGCCGTTTGGCCTGGTGATGATCGAGGCGATGGCGTGCGGCTGCCCGGTGATCGCCACGCAATATGGCTCGGTGCCCGAGGTGATCGAGCATGGCCGCACCGGCTTCATCGTGGAGAGCGAGGACGCCGCCGTCAGTGCGGTGGCGATGCTGGGGGCGCTGGATCGCCATGCCATCCGCATTCGCTTCGAGGAGCGATGGTGTGCTTCGCGGATGGCGGACGATTATACGGCCATCTATCGGCGGCTGATGCGCAAGACGTTATTGCAGCACCCAGTCGCCAGCGGTGCGGACGAAGATGTAGCGCTCGGCTAGGATGGCTTCGCGCTCGCCGGCCTTCACCGCGGTGTTGAACATGCCGATCTGCGGGATGGTTGAGACCAGTTCGTAATCGACGAACACCGCGTAGCTGCCGTCCGTCAGCTCCTCGCTTTTGCGATAGACCAGATTGCTCATGGCCTTTTCGCCAGGGACGAAGCTGGTTTTGATGCGTTGCGCGATGATCGCCAGCGCCTCTGCCCGATCCGGCCCGCTGGAGCAGCGCGTGGCTGCCAATGCCAGCAGCAGAACCGCCCGTCTTCCACCCGTCATGCATGCGCCCCGCTATTGTTCGACGAGGATCCCTATGACCCGTGCAACGGGTTTGCAATGGTGGACATCTGTAAGGCGCGGCTCACCGGGTTGAACTCACGCGCCGGCTCTTGCGTGTGAAGATAATTCCGGGACAGCGGCACCGCGTCCTGGCGGCGTGCCAGCTGGATCTGGAAAACCACCTGGCCGTTGTGGCGGAATGCCAACTCGCTGCCGGCGAAATAGAACTCGAACATCCGTGCGAAGCGTTCGTCGTGCAGGGCCACGATGGCTTCCCGGTTGGCCGCGAAACGCTCCTGCCAGTGGTGGATTGTTTGGGCGTAGTGCAGGCGCCACACCTCGACGTCGGTGGCGATCAGGCCGGAGCGTTCCAGGGCGGGCATGACTTCGGACAGTGCCGGGGCGTAGCCACCCGGAAAAATGTATTTCTTGAACCATGGATTGGTGCTGCCCGGCCCGCGGCTGCGGCCGATGGTGTGCAGGAGCATGACGCCATCTGGCGCCAGGTTGCGTTGGACAGTGCGGAAGAATTCAGAGAAATACCCCACACCGACATGCTCGAACATGCCCACCGAGACGATGCGGTCGAAGCGTCGGTTGAGGCTGCGGTAGTCCAGCATCTCGAACCGCACCTGGTCGCTGAGGCCTTCCGCCGCAGCCCGGGCGCGGGAGACTTCCAGTTGTTCGGTGGACAGGGTGATGCCGGTGACAAGGGCACCGTGGTCTCGGGCAAGGGTGAGC
>JBBROR010000464.1:0-2217 GCA_038229175.1 Acetobacterales bacterium
CCGGCGCCAACCCGCGCGCTGGTGGTGTTCACCCAATGCGGCAATTGGCCCACGAACATCGCCGGGTCCAGCTCCCACGCCTCGCGATTGGCATCGCAGAAAGCCCGCGGAAAATTCGCAACCACCATCGGTGTTCCCAGCCCTGGTGCCGCATCGAACAGCTCATCGACGAAACTGTCCTCGCTGCGCCGCAAGCCCGGAAGGTCCAGACGCGCCGAGGCCACGAATTCCGCCGGATAATCGCGCCCTGAATGCGGCGAGGCAAAGACCACGGGTGCCAAATGCAGCGCCGGCCGCAGTACAACGACAGGTGGCGTCGGTGACACCGGCACGGCGTTTTCCAGCTGTTGCAGCTTCATACGCCGGTCAATCCCTCACGCTCATTTCGTGTCAATCAACACCTGATACCACAGATGCGCCGTGTGACACTTGCAGGTCATGGGGCCGCAGGATAGAAGCCTGCCACGGATGGGCGATTAGCTCAGCGGGAGAGCGTCCCCCTGACACGGGGAAGGTCACAGGTTCAATCCCTGTATCGCCCACCATCCGCCGCTATCCGCTCGCAGCCTGCAGAAACGGGTTCGTCAGGCGCTCGGCACCGAACGTCGATCCTTCGCCGTGGCCGCACACGAAATTGATATCGTCGCCCAGTGGCAGCAGCTTCTCATGAATGCCGCTCATCAGTGCCGGCCCGTCCCCATAGTCGAAATCGGACCGTCCAACACCGCCGCGAAAAATCACGTCTCCCACCAGTGCGAAGCGCTGCGCCAGTTCCACGAACACCAGATGTCCCGGCGTGTGGCCAGGGCAATGCAGCACATCGAAACGCAGAGCACCGAGCGCGACGCTGTCGCCCTCGACGAGAAAGCGATCCGGCGTCACGTTGCGCAATCCCGTTATCCCATAGGCGGCGGCCTGTGTTTCGATCGTGTCGAGCAGGAACCGATCGCGCTCGTCGGGGCCCATGATCGGGGCAGGGGCCATGCCCGCGCCGATTCGTGCTGCGTCGATCACGCCTTTCAGTGCCAAGGCACCGCCGGCATGGTCGAGATGGCCGTGCGTCAGCAGGATCATTTCAGGCAGCAGGTCGAGCCGGTTCAGCGTATCGATGATCCGGCCAGGCTCCCCGCCGGGGTCGATCACCATGGTCCGCCGGCTCGCGGTCTCCCACAGAATGCTGCAGTTCTGCTTGAACACCGTGACAGGCACGATAGCAATCTGGAAGGCGGGCACCGAGCACTCCGAAATTTACGCTCGGTCTCTTATGCCGCAACGCCAGTGTCGTGACTGAAAGATTATAAGGTGTCTGGGCCGCTTTGACCCAAACACCTGGACATGGCCGCTAAAACAAGAGGCAAGAGACAACGATTTTCTATCTGGAATCATTGGGCTCTAATTAACGATCCGTACACCTGCCGGCCGCAAAATGCCGTCGGGCATGCCACGAACGCCCTGAACCTTGTCGCCCAGCCCCCATAGATAGGTGAAGTGATACAACACGATGTTGGCGCGGTCCTCGTTCATGATCTCGGAGACGCGCTTGTACGAGGTCATCCGCAAGGCCGGGTCGTTTTCCGAAGAACCGCGGGCGAGATTTTCGTCCATCTCCTTGTTGCAATACTGGCCCCAGTTCAGGAACCCCGCGCAGGACATCCAGATGCTCGCATTGCCATCCGGGTCGGGCCTACCGCTCCAGATGGTCATTGTCGATTGGAACGCCCCGCTGCGTGCTGCCGCCACCATCGTGGCGCCGTCCTGGGCCTGCAATTTGATATCAAATCCGGCCTCTGCGGCCATGGACTGGATAACCTGGCCCACCTGGGCGTTCACCGAATCGGTCCCGATCATCATCGAGAAGCTGACCCGGGTCTGCCCGGCCTCTTTCATCAGTCGCTTGGCGCCTTCGAGATCGCGCGGCGGCACCGGCAACGCTGGGTTCCAGTATTTGCTGCCCGGTGCCTCCGTCTGGTTGGACGGCACATAGCCGCCGTCGAACACCACCTGGTTGATCACCGCACGGTCGAGCGATTTCTCGAACGCCGCCCGCACCCGCTTGTCCTTGCCGATCGGGCTATCCGAGTCAGGACCGTGGTTCAGATTGAAGGTCAAAAGCTGAAACCCGAGCGAAGGGGAAACCACCAGCCGCAACTTCGGATTGCCCTTCACTGCCGCCATGTCGGTTGGCGCCACCCGATTAAGAATGTCGATCTGGCCGGA
>JBBROR010000465.1:0-2210 GCA_038229175.1 Acetobacterales bacterium
CGGGATCACGTCGCGTGCGGGGAAATGATGGGCGAGGCCGGCTTCCTGTATCTGGAACGAGGCCGCCAGGTTGAAGATCGGCCGGCCATGCTGGATGGCAACGACGCGCCGTGTGGTGAAGCTGGCGCCATCGCGGTCGCGCTCGACCCGATAGACGATCGGGTGGGCGGGGTCGCCCGGTCGAATGAAGTAACTGTGCAGCGAATGGCACAGGCGCTCGTCCGCCACGGTCTTGGACGCTGCCATCAGGGCCTGGGCCACCACCTGGCCGCCATACACGCGCATCCACCCGGCGTGGGAAGACTGGCCGCGGAACAGATCGTTTTCCAGCCGCTCCACATCCAGCAACGCCACCAGATTGGCGACGCTGGTGACCGGATCGAGAGGCGTGGACAACGCGGGAGGCAGATCACTCATGCCGCCCCCCTAGACGCCGAAATACCGTCTGTCATCCGGCATCATGGTGATGAAAGCCTGCATGGCTGAACGAATAGCGGCGGGTGGCGCTTGACAGCAGGTGGGGGGGTGCCTATCCCGCCGCTTCCGCGTTGCTGCGGGTGTAGCTCAGTTGGTTAGAGCGCCGGCCTGTCACGCCGGAGGTCGCGGGTTCGAGCCCCGTCACTCGCGCCACGCGGGCATTTTAAGGCCCGCAACGGCCCGCAATGCCGCTCAGCCCCTGCGCCGATCCCATTCCGCCAGTTCATGGGCAATCGACGCTTCGACAAGGGTTTCCCAGAGCTGCGTTGCCAGCCCTGCCGGCAACCCGGCCATCCCCGCAGCGGCCTCGGCATTGGCTATCACCTGCGCCTTGCGGGCTTCGTCGCGCACGGCGTTGCGCATCGGCTTGATGCGGGCGGCTGCGTCCATATAATCAAAACGTTCCGCCAGCAGTGTCACCAGTTCGGCATCCAGCGCATCGACGCCGTTCCGCACCTCTGCCATTGTCGCACAATCGGCGGCGCGCTTGGGCGATCCGCGCTGCGCGCTGTTCCGCGATCCCGGCTGCGCGCTCATCCGCGCCTCCAGCGCCCGGTGTTCATCCACAGGAACAGCGGCCGCAGCGGTGGCACCCACGCGATTCCCAGCAGCATGTAGCCAAGTGCCATCAGCACCGTCGGCAGGCTGCCCAGCATGTCCGCCAGCCGCGTGGCCAGGCCGGCATAGACAACGAGATAAAGCAGCAGGGCGAGAATACCCGCCGGCTTGCGCCAGCTTGGTTCAGGCACCTTCGGATCGGGTGATGTCGGCTGGGGTATCGTTTGCATGGATGGCTCCTTAGCCATGCGCCCGGCAATCCACCAGACGCGCCGGCGTCGCAACATAGTCCAGCCGGGCATCCCATTCGGCTTCGGGGAGATGGTCGACAACCTGCACTTCCCAGGCGAGGCCGACCGCAATGATGCGACCGCTGGCGCGCATGGCGGCGAGGGCGCGATCGTAAAAGCCGCCACCCTGGCCCAGCCGCACCCCCTTCAACGTGCAGGCCAGCAGCGGTACCAGCACCAGGTCGGGGTTTGCAATGGGTGCCGCGCAATCCGGCTCCGGGATGTCATAATAGCCGGGCGCCAGCTGCTCCTGGGCCGCGCGGTGAAAGATGATCCGCTTGCCCGCAACCCGGGGGAAGGCGAGGGCGCCGCGGTCGGCGGACAGCCAGTCCGCCTCGATCCAGCATGGATCGATCTCGCCGCCGCGTGCGACGTAGCTGGCCGGGCTGTCGGCACCGGCGAGCAGTGGCGCAAGATGAGCGGCCAGACCGGTCTCGAGCGCCTTGCGTGCAACGCTGCCTGGCGCGCCGTCGTCCAGACTGCCGACAAAGGTCCTGCGCCGGGTCCGGAATTCGCGGCGCATGGCATCGCGATCGACCGCCTCGTTCAGCATCGGCGGAACCACCATGGGCCGTGTGCGGGAGTATCCTCTGACGCCGGTGACGCCAGGTGGGAGCCAGATAAAACAGACCAGGATCTGTTCAGGGCCAGCCCCCTTAGGATGTTAATCGCCTCAGGGATGCTCGGATGCTCGTACCGGGCAGTCCCGCCTGGTCATCAATATAGGCGCTCAGGCGGCGCGGCTCAACCGTGCTCCACAGGCTTTTTGCAGACAGGGGGAAACGCCCGGTCAGGCGCCGAGTCTTTCGACAAGCCGCTCGGCGCGATCGACCAGTTCGGCAAGGCGAAGTCCGGCCAAGTCTAACATGGGGTCGAACCCGGCGC
>JBBROR010000466.1:0-2198 GCA_038229175.1 Acetobacterales bacterium
CGGATGACGGTGGCGATCGGCTTCACGCAGACCCTTGCCTGGGCCACAACCTTCTATGTTCCTGCCACGATGGTGGGGCCGGCGTCGGCTGATCTTGGCGTGTCCCCGACCGTTCTGCTCGGCGGGTTTTCGTTGGCCCTGCTCGTCACCGGGCTGATGTCGCCCTGGGTTGGACGGCGGATCGACAGGCTCGGCGGTCGTGGTGTTTTGGCGATGTCCAGCGTTGTGACGGCGTGGGGGCTGTGCCTGATGGCCGCGGTGCCGCATGTGGTGGGATGGTATGCCGCCTGGGTGCTGATGGGCGTGGGCATGGCGATGGGGCTTTACGATGCGGCGTTCGGCACGGTGGGCCGTCTGCTTGGGGCGGGCGCCAAGCCGTCCATCGTGGGGGTAACGCTGATGGCGGGGTTTGCGTCCACCATTGGCTGGCCTGCCGGAACCTGGCTTGCGGCGCATGTGGGGTGGAGGGTGGCCCTGGGCGGGTATGCCTTGCTACATGTTCTGGTTCTGCTGCCGATCATCCTGATCTTTGTGCCCACAGCCGAACCGGTGGAACTGGTCGAGAAGAGGGATGTCGCTGCAGCAGCGCCGGTGGCGCCGCGCGCCTTTTTCTTGCTGGCGACGTATTTCACGCTGCGGGCCGCGATCAATGCCGTCGTGATGGTGCACGCGTTGACCATTCTAGGCGGCATGGGGTTCAGCGCGGCCGCTGCCGTGTGGGCTGCCACGCTGATCGGGCCGGCCCAGGTGGGCAGCCGTGTTCTGGACTGGTTCTTTGGTCGTGGCCTGGACCCGATGGTGACGGGGGTGGTGAGCGCGGTGCTGCTGCCGGCGGCCGTAATGGCTTTGCTGGCTGGCTTGCCGGCGGCGGCCTTCACGTTGTTGTATGGTTTGAGCAATGGCATTCTCACGATCAACCGCGGCACCTTGCCGCTGCACGTGTTCGGGCCGGAGGGTTATGCCGCGCTGATCGGCAGGCTGGCGATGCCGGCGCTGCTGGCATCGGCCGTGGCCCCCACGCTCGTGGCACCGATGATTGCAGCGTGGCCGATGCCATGGGTGATTGCGGCGGTTGGGGCCGTCAGCCTGTTGGCGACGGGCTGCCTTTTGGCCTTGGCCTTCGTCACAAAGATAAGGAACGACGTATTTCGAGCGTGAGAGTCTCAGGCGGGCAAGGCGACCACGCTCTAACCTTTGTTTTATCGATCATGTTCATGCGTTTGGGTGAAGCGACCCAAACGCATCATGATCTAGCCAATAAGTTTGCGGAGTGTGGCCACTGCGTCGTCGGAGGCCCACTCGGCGCCGCCTTCCAGCCTGGCGCGCTCCCGGCCTTCCCGGTCGATGATGAGGGTGGTAGGGAGGCCCCTTGCCCCCCAGGCACGCGAAGCGGTCCCGCGCGGGTCCAGCCAGATGCCGAGATGGCCGATACTGTGGGCGGCATAGAATTTTCGCACCACCGCGGCACCGCCACGATCGGATGACAGCGGCAGGACCAGGATTTCTTCCTTTTCCAGTCGTTCAGCCAACGCGTCCAAGGCTGGCATTTCCGCCACGCAGGGCACGCACCAGGTGGCCCAAAGGTTCAGGACGAGCCCTTTGCCCTTGAAGTCAGCGACGCTCACGGGCTTGCCTTCGGAATCCATAAAACCCTGGTCGCTGGCCGGGGCCGGCGGGTTGGTGATCACCAGGCCTTCCATGCCGCGCAGGCGCACGATCGGGTCGGGCTTTGGCGAGAGAATGGTTTGGGCCGTGAGTTTGCGCGGCAGGGTTGCCGCCGCTAGGGTTGCTACACTTGCAAGGGCCGACTTCAGCGCGGCCCGGCGAACGAACTTATGCATGGAATGCCTCCCGTGACCGATGCCACCGATGCGAACGATTTGGTGAACACCGAAGCCAACATGCAATGGGGCGGGCGTTTTGCCGTCGGCCCCTCGGTGATCATGCAAGAGATAAATGCCTCGATCGGCTTTGACCGCAAGATGTGGCGCCAGGACATCGCCGGATCGCGCGCCCATGCGGCGATGCTGGCGCGGCAGGGGATCATCGAAGTGGCCGATGCCGAGAGCATCACGGCGGGGCTGGACCAGATCACCGCCGAGATCGAGGCCGGGCGGTTTCCGTTCACGACCGATCTCGAAGACATTCACATGAACATTGAGGCGCGTCTGACCGATCGCATCGGCGAGGCCGGCAAG
>JBBROR010000467.1:0-2196 GCA_038229175.1 Acetobacterales bacterium
GGGGTTTCGATGGTGGTGGCACCGGCGCGCAACGGCGCCGGGCGCATCGTGGGCGCGATCGGCGTGATCGGGCCCACGCGGATCAATTACGGCCGGATCATCCCGGTGGTGGACTACACCGCCCGGGTGATAGGCCGGCTGCTGGGTTAGGCCCGGCGCATAATTGACGCGCCGCGAAGCCATCCGGTAACGATCCGGCGCATCGTTTCACAGGCCACCGCTTTCCGGCAGGGCCGCGACGATGCCGAGAGGATCGTGGGTTGTCGAGACATACCGCCAGCGCCGACATCACCGCCGGCATCGCCTCAGCGCTGACGTCAATCCCCATGTTTCTGGCTTACGGATTGATCGTCTACGGCGCCCTGGGGCCGGGCATGGCAACCACCGGCATGCTGGCGGTCATGACCGGTGCCGCAGTTTCCAGCCTTCTTTCCATCCCGTTCAGCGGAACCGTCATCCTGGCGGCCGGGATCAGTTCGTCGTCCGCACTGGTGCTCGGCACACTTTTCGCCAGCATGGTTTCCAGCGGTGCCACGCCCAGTTTCGCCATCGCCATCGCCATCACCATCGCGGCAAGCCTGGGCAGCGCGTTGGTGCAGGGCATCATTTATCTGGCCGGCGCCGCGCGGTTGGCACAACTGACACCCTATCCGGTCATTGCGGGCATGATCAACGCCACCGGGCTGCTGATCATACTGTCACAGGCCCGTGACGCCTCCGGCACGACCGAGATCCTGCCCGCGGCGATACTGGTGGCGGCAGTGACCGTGGCGGTCAACCTCAGGCCGTTGGTGTCCTGGCGCTTCCTGCCGGCACCCTTGACAGCCTTGCTCGCCGGCACCGCCACGCATTTTTCCATCATCAGCGTCACCGGTGGCGTCGGGCCCTGGCATCCTGGCCCGCAATTGGCTGAGTTGCCGAGCTTGATCGCGCATCTGCCCCAACTGGCGCTGGGGTTCGATGCGCTCGCCAGCTTCGAATTGCCTTGGCGCAGCATTCTTGCCGTGTCCCCGATCCTGGCCCTGCTCAGCGTTCTCGACACCATCACCACCACCAGCGCGATGGAGGACAGGGGCGTGAAGGTTCAGCCAAATTCCGACCTGCGCGCGATTGCTATCTCCAATCTGGCTGTGGCGCTGGCAGGCAGCCCATCGGGGGCGGCAAGCCTTAACAGTACTGCCGCAATTTTCCGCCTCGGTGGGCGAACCCGCCTGGCGCCGGCGGTTCGCGGTGGCGTTATCCTCATTGCCGGGCTTTTTCTCGGCCATCTTATGTCGCACATCCCGCGCGCCGCGCTGGCAGGCATCGTGATCGTGGCCGGGTATCGCCTGCTGGATCTGCAGCCGTGGCATTTGCTGGTGCGCGCGATAAAGACGCCGAACCGGCACACCAGCGACATCGTGGGCAGCGCGATCGTGACAGCTCTGGTGATTGTAACGGCCCTGGTGTTCGGGCTGAGCGCCGCGGTGGGCGTGGGTGCGGTTGCGTCTTTGTTGGTGTTTGCAGCCGCCATGGCGCGCGGCACCATACGCCGCGTGCATTCGGGTGGCGCCGGGCTTTCACGCGTCCGTCGCGGTGCGGCTGCCACGCAGGCATTGCTGGCCGCCGGCGGTTCCGTGGCCGTGGTGGAACTGACGGGCGCGCTGTTCTTCGGTAACGCCATCCAGGTGGAAAAGGCGCTTCGGCGCGCCTTTGCCGGCGGGGCGGAGCGCGCGATCCTCGACGTCAGCAGGATTGACCGCGCCGATCTGTCAGGCGTGCGACGGCTGGTCGCTATTTGCAACGCGCATCGCGGCGATGGCCGCAGCGTGGTGCTGGCGCCGCTGCGGCCAGGCCTGGCCATTGCCGACTACCTTACGCTGGCCGGGCTAGCGGCGGGGCACAGCAATGCGAGCCTGACCGAAGCGCTGATGGAAGCTGAGGCGGCGGTCCTTCTTCGCCAGAAGATTCGCACCGATACCTCGCTCACGCCCGAGCGGGCGCTGGTTGCCCTGGGCGTGCCGCCCTTGCTGGTTGGCGGAATTATGGCCTATGCCGAAATGGACGATATCGCCCGCGGCACGGTGCTCGCCCAGGCGGGTGACCCTGCCGAGGCGTTGTTCATCATCTGCGCCGGGGATATTGAGGTTCGCCTCCCCTCCCCCACCGCGCCCATCCTGCTCGCCCGCCTGTCCACCGGCGCGATGGTGGGCGAGA
>JBBROR010000468.1:0-2179 GCA_038229175.1 Acetobacterales bacterium
ACGCCCACGCCCGGACCGCAGCATCGAACGCGGTTTGCAAGGCCGTGTGGCAGGGCTGGACGAGGTTGGCCGCGGGCCGCTGGCAGGCCCGGTGGTGGCGGCCTGCGTGGTCCTGCCGAAGCGCCTGCCAGCAGGCCTGGCCGATCTGCTGGACGACTCGAAAATGCTCTCTCCCGCCGCGCGCGATACCGCCTATGCGGCGTTGCTGGCCTCGGGCGCACAGATCGGCGTGGGGGCGGCCAACGTGGCGGAAATCCTGCAGATCAACATCCTGCACGCCAGCATGCTGGCCATGCGCCGCGCCTTCGCCCGGCTGGACCCGCAGCCAAACTTCGCCCTGGTGGACGGCAACCGGGAGCCTGGCCTGCCATGCCCCACACAAACGGTGGTGGGCGGCGACGGCATCAGCCTGTCCATCGCCGCCGCCTCCATCGTGGCCAAGGTGGTGCGCGACCGCGCCATGGCCCGCCTGCACCAGCGCCATCCCGCGTATGGCTGGGCCACAAATGCCGGCTACGGTACTAGAATTCATGTAGAGGCGCTGATCCGCCTCGGCCCCACCCACCACCACCGCACCGCCTTCGGCACCGTGCGCCGCCTGCTGGAAGCGATGGCTGCCAACCCTTCTTCCTCCGTCATGATTGACGAGGTCACGATTGACGTGGCCTCACAGGGTTGTTCACCATCATTCTGAATTCAGGAGCTTCCGCTGCAAGTGGAGATCACGCGCGAATTGCCGCTTGACCAGATTCTGCTCGGCGATGCCGTGCGGATGCTGCGCATGCTGCCAAGCGCCTCGGTGCACTGCGTCTTCGCGGACCCGCCCTACAACCTGCAACTTCGCGGCGAGCTGCGCCGCCCCAACGACAGCCTGGTGGACGGCGTGGACGACGACTGGGACAAGTTCACCGACTACGCCGCCTACGATGCGTTCTGCGTGGAATGGCTCACCGAATGCCGCCGCATCCTGCGCAAGGACGGCACGCTGTGGGTGATCGGCAGCTACCACAACATCTTTCGAATTGGCGCCATCCTGCAGGAGTTGGGCTTCTGGATCCTGAACGACGTCATCTGGCGCAAATCCAACCCGATGCCGAATTTCCGCGGCCGCCGCTTCACCAACGCGCACGAAACCCTGATCTGGGCGGCACGCGGCCAGGACAGCCGCTATAAGTTCAACTACCAGGCCATGAAGTCGTTGAACGACGACCAGCAGATGCGCAGCGACTGGTTTATTCCTCTGTGCACCGGCCCAGAACGCCTGCGCAACGAGCACGGCCTGAAACTGCATCCCACCCAGAAACCCGAAGCTCTGCTGCACCGCATCCTGATGTCGTCAACCCAACCCGGCGACATCGTGCTCGACCCGTTCCTCGGCACCGGCACCTCCGCCGCCGTCGCCCGCCGCCTGTCTCGACATTACATCGGCATCGAGCGGCATCCCGCCTATGTCGAGGCGGCATTGGGCCGCGTGCGCCGAGTGCGTCCGGTGAGTGATGACGGCATTTCTCATTCGCCCACCAAGCGCGAGGCGGTGCGCATTCCGTTCGGCAGCTTTGTCGAGAACGGCTCACTTCCCGCCGGCACCATCCTGCACGACCGCATGCGCCGCGTGTCCGCCACCGTGGTGGCCGACGGCTCGCTGCGCGTCGGCACGTCGCAGGGCTCGATCCATAAGATGGGCGCCGAGGTCCAGAACGCGCCGTCCTGCAACGGATGGACATTCTGGCACATGGAACGCGACGGCGCATTGGTGCCGATCGACGTATTGCGGATTGAGCAACAGGGCTAGGAGAGACCCAGGGCCACTTGCCAACTAATTATCACGAGTCTGTGTATTTGGGTATTGAGTGATCAGGAATTTGGCATAAATTTAGGCAACCGGAAAGAATGGAAACTCCATGTCAACCTTTACGCCCTGCTTTGCCGAGGGCACCCGGATCGCCACGCCCGATGGTCTCGTCCCGGTCGAGGCGCTTCAGCAGGGCGACTTGGTTCAAACCGCCATGGGCCGTGGCCCGCGTTCCATCGTCTGGCTCGGCCATCGCCGCATCGCCCCGCCCAGCTTGCCCAATGCAGCGATGGCGAACCCCATTCGGATCGCGGCAGGCGCCTTCGGTCACGGCCTGCCAGTGCGAGACCTGCGCGTAAGTCCCGAGCATGCAATTTTCATAGATAG
>JBBROR010000469.1:0-2173 GCA_038229175.1 Acetobacterales bacterium
GTGTCCGCCTCAACCTGGCCTTTGGCCAAAGTGATCTTGCTCATCTCGTCCCCACCCTTATTTTCTGACCATACGTTGACCTAGACCGGCAGCTGCTGCTGCCAACACCCTGATGCCAAAAACGACCTTAGACAAGGAAGCCCGGATGAACGCCATTTCACACGTTGCGCGTCTGCCCCAGGCGGAAATGGACCGGATTCGCAAGGTGACAGGTGCCGGCCGGTATACCGCCGATGAGCGCTTCGATGGCACGTTGCAGGCGGTGTTCGTTCGCAGCCCCTATGCCCATGCGCGCATCCTGTCTGTCGATATTTCGGCGGCTTGTGTGATGGATGGCGTATTGGCCGTTGTGGTTGGATCGGATTGTGTTCAGGCGGGGCTGGGCAATTTTCCGGTGATCGATCGGATCGGCACGGGGCTTGTCATTCCGCATCGGCCTGTTCTGGCGGTGGACGAGGTGCGCCATATCGGCGAGGCGGTGGCGATGGTGATCGCCGAGACGCAGGCGCAGGCGTTGGATGCGGCCGAAGCCGTGCTGGTGGAGTATGAGGGGCTTGCTGCGGTGATCGGCATCGCCGCCGCGTTGGCTGAGGGTGCAGCGCTTGTGCATCCGGCGGCTGCGGGGAATGTGGTGCTTCATCATCAAAATGGCGATTCTGGGGCAGTGGCGCAGGCTTTTGCCGACGCGGCCCAGGTGATCGAGACCACGATTGAAATGCCGCGGCTGGCGCCTGTGACATTGGAGCCTCGGGCGGCCGTTGGGGTTTGGAACGATGGTGATGGCCGCTATGAACTTCGGGCGCCGCACCAGGGTGTGAACGAAATGCGGCGTGATCTTGCCGCGGTGTTCAACTTGCCGGCGGACCGGTTTCATGTGCTCGGCGGAGATGTGGGCGGTGGGTTCGGGCCGCGCAACATCGCTTATCCCGAATATGCGGCGTTGCTGATGGGTGCTCGGCTGGTGGGCAAGCCCGTTGCCTGGCACGGAACCCGGACCGAGTCGTTTCTGACGGATATTCAGGGGCGCGGCGTGCGGGTGTCTGGACGGTTGGCGTTGGATGCGAGCCATCGGTTCCTCGCCCTTTCAATGCAGTATGATGCCGATCTGGGAGCGTATATCTCGCCGGTGGCGGCGTTTGCGGCGGTGCATAATCCGTTGCAGTCGGTGGTGGGGTGTTATGCGATCGCGCACACCCATGCGTCTTTTCGCCTGGTGCACACACATACCGTGCCGACCGGGCCTTATCGCGGGGCGGGGCGGCCGGAGATGGCTTTGCTGATCGAGCGCCTGGTGGATATCGCTTCGCGCCGGCTGGGTGTGGATCCGTTTGAATTGCGGGCGCGCAATGCGATTCCGTCGGCGGCGTTTCCCTACACGCTGCCGAGTGGGGCGCGGTATGACAGCGGCGATTTTCTGGAATTGATGCGCGTGGCGCGGACGCGGTCGGCCTGGGATGGGTTTGCGGCGCGGCAGGCGGCGGCGTTGGCGCGCGGCATCGTGCTGGGGCGCGGGATGGCGTTGTTTGTCGAGGTGTCCGGGGGCGGTGGGGCGCCGGATGAGGCGGCTTTGACGCTGTCGGCTAAGGGTGGTGCTGCGTGCTTGCGGATTGAGACGGTGACGGCGAGCACGGGACAGTCCCATGCGCGCACGTTTGCCAATATCGCAACACCCAGGCTGGGGCTTGCAGAGATTGATGTGACACTGGTTGCGAGCGATCCGGATACGCGGCTTTCGGGGGCTGGTTCCTATGCGTCGCGCAGCACGATCGCGGCGGGGAGTGCGGTGGCGCAGGCGGCCGATGAGATTTCCCGACTTGTGCGAGGATTGGCGGCGTTGCGGGCAAATTGTGGGGCGGATGAGCTGTCACTCGTCGATGGCCATGTCCAACATGCAGATGGGCGCACGGTGTGTTCGATCGCGTCGCTTTTGGCCGAGCCGATTTCGGTCGTGGGGAAAGTGGCACCGACCAATGCCTATGCCTCCGGCTGCCATGTGGTTGAGGTCGAGGTGGATCGTGCCACAGGGACCGTGGCGCTGACACGTTATGTGGCGGTGGATGATGCTGGGGTGATTATCGACCACCAGGCGGCGGATGCGCAGATCCATGGCGGAATTGCGCAGGGCGTGGGCGAGGTGTTGGGCGAGGACTCGGTCTCGGATGCGAGTGGACAA
>JBBROR010000470.1:0-2172 GCA_038229175.1 Acetobacterales bacterium
AGAGTGGTTCGACGGGTCAGCATCATGGAACTCTCCTCGCGACGCATGGATGCGCCGTCATTGATGCGGCGACGCTTTGTGCATCGCCGCTTGGCTTGTTACTTCAGCGTATCACGATCGGATTGAGCGGCGAACCCACGGCGCCGGTGATCGGCAGGGCAGGGGCCACGAACATGAATTCGTAGACGTGATCAGCAGCGCACTCACGGCCAAGCTCGTCGAGTTTGAAAATCTCGCCCATGGTCAGGCCCATGATCGGAATACAGATCCAGTGCCAAGGCTGATTGATGCCGTCCGAATTGTTCGGCCGCACCTCCACGCCCCAGGTATCCGTGGCAATGGCCGAAATCTGCTTGGCCTGCAGCCAGTCCAGCGTTTCGAAATCCAGCCCCGGCGCATCGCCGCCGGGGTAGCCGTCCCACGAGCCCGCGGCCAGGCACTGCTCCATCTGCCCCGTGCGGATCAGCAGGTGATCGCCACGCCCCACCGAAACACCCTGCGACACGCAGCAGGCATCGAGGATGTCGTTGGTGATGGCGAAGCCGTCCGGCAGCCAGTCCATCTTCAGATGCCGCGCGATGTCGAGCAGCACGCCGCGTCCAACCATCTTCTCCTTCGTGTGCTGAATGCCCGCCTTGGCCGCACCGAAGGACGACACCTCGCGGCAGTCGTAGCCGTTCCACATATGGTTGTCGTAGAAGATGTGCCCCAGCCCGTCCCAATGCGTGCCGGCCTGCAACGGGAACAGCACCATGTCGTCGGCCGAGCGGATGCCGCGCTTGTCGAGCGTGCCGGAATACGCGTCAGACCCCGAGCGCAGCATGGTGTGCACCGGGTTGAAGCGGCCCACCGGCGGGAATTTCGTCTTGCCGCCCTGCGGACCATCCTTGTCGTAGTTCAGCGCCAGCGAGATCACCTGGCCTTTGCGCACCAAGGTGGCGGCGTGGGCGATGTCCGCAGGCGTGGTGTAGTTCAGCGTCCCGACCTGGTCGTCCGGTCCCCACTTGCCCCAGTTTTTCAACCGCGCGGCGGCCTCGTCCAGGATTTTGCGGTTAACGAAAGTGGGCTGGCCCATTGCGGGCTTCTGATCGATATCCATCGGTGTGTCCTCAGCGTTCATGTCTTGGGCCGGCGCGCACGGGCGGCCGGCTGCGGCGTCTCGGCCCGAAACCCGGCCGCGAGAAACGGCACGATCTGCCGCAGGGCCGCGTCCACGTCACCGGGATCGCAGGTGCCGTTGGTCAATGACTGGATGCGGCCGGAATCCGCCATGGTGTAGACCATCGTGCCCATCAGGAAGTGGAAGCGCCAATACAGCGCGCCCTCCGGCAGGTTGGGAAGCTGCCTGCGCAAACCCTCGATGCACATCCGGCTCGATACGTCGAACGCGTCGGACAGGATGCGCCGGCTGAACGCCTCCGGTTCCGTGGCAAGCCGGGCGCGCAGGCGGGCGAACATGCGGTTCTCAGCGCCCTTCGTCAGCGCGGGGCGCAGAAACGCCTCGATGACGTCTTCCAGCGTGGAGGCAGGATTGGCCGCCACCTCGGCCAGAAGCCGCTTTCGTTCCTCGGCAATCGGCCGCGCACGGGCGGCAAAAATCTCCGCGAGCAGGTTCTCCTTCAGCCCGAAATGATAGTTCAGCGCCGCCAGGCTTACCCCGGCCGCGGTGGCGATGGTGCGGATGCTCACACCGTTCCAGCCATGCTCGGCAAACAGAAGCTCGGCCGCATCGATCAACCGCTGGCGCACCGGGCGCGCCGAGATCAGGCCGTCTTGCATGATGCTGGAGTGCAGCGCCGTCATGATGTTGCAGTGTGCCTTGACTAATACGAACGTTCGTATAGCATGCATCGAAGAAGGTCGATTGTCAAGAGACCGGCGTGGCGAGGAAGCAAAACCAGTGAGCAAAACCATCCTGTCCTGTGCGGTCACGGGCAATCAGACCACGCGCGAACAGCACCCGGGCCTGCCCTGCACGCCGGCGGAAATCGCCCATGCCTGTATCGAGGCCGCCAAGGCCGGTGCCGCCATCGCCCATATCCACGCGCGCCACGATGATGGCCGCCCGTCGATGGAGCTGGCGCACTACAAGGAAATCGTGGACCGCATCCGCGACAGCGCCACGGACGTCATCATCAACCTCACCACCGGCCCCGGCCAGCGCTTCGTGCC
>JBBROR010000471.1:0-2168 GCA_038229175.1 Acetobacterales bacterium
ACCATCGGGGCGGCGAGCACCAGGGCGGCCAAAAGGGATTTTGAAAGATAAGCCATGAGTCGTTCCTTCGTTCTGCGGGCGCTGTGCAAAAACGCGTCCCGTGACAGAGAACACTGCAGCTTGCGTGCCAGACCGCAATGCGTTGAAAAGATTGCAGTATGATCGAAAATTATCCGCTGGTTCGTCCGACATCCCGACGATTGCGTCCGGATTTCGGACGAGATCACAGCTCGATCCCATAACGCCGCAGCTTTTCGTGCAACAGCTGCCGATGAATGCCAAGCCGCCGCGCCGCCTCCGTGCGATTGCCGGATGTGTCCGCCAAGGCCTGGCGGATCATCGCCTGTTCCAGTCGCGCCACCGCCCCCGGCATGTCGACAGGCGCGGCACTTTCGGCCCCGCCGGCGGGCGACGACAGGAAGAATAAATCCTCGGCGGCGATGATTTCGCGCCGGCCCAGCACGGCGGCGCGCTCCATGGCGTTGCGCAGTTCGCGCACATTGCCGGGCCATGCATGCGCCAGCAGACGCGCCGCCGCCTCGGCGGACAGGCGGTGCGCGGCAAGGCGGGGCGGGGATAGGCTGTGCGCTTTCTGGCCGAACAACTGCAGGAAATGCTCGGCGAGCTCTACGATGTCGGCCAGCCGCTCGCGCAACGGCGGCAGCGCCACCGGCACCACGCCCAGCCGATAGAAAAGATCCTCGCGGAATTTTCCTTCTTTCACCGCAGCGGATAGGTCGCGATGGGTTGCTGAGATGATCCGCACATCCACGGCCACCGGCTTGCCGCCCACCGGTGTCACCACGCTGTCCTGCAGCACGCGCAGCAGCTTGGCCTGCAAGGGGGGCGCCATGTCGCCGATCTCATCGAGGAACAGCGTGCCCTTGTCGGCGGCACGGAACGAGCCGAGCGTGTCCGCCACCGCACCGGTGAAGGCGCCGCGGGTGTGGCCGAACAACTGGCTTTCCAGCAGCTCGGCCGGGATGGCGGCACAGTTCAACGCCACGAACGGACGCTGGGCCCTGCGGCCATGACGATGGATTGCGCGCGCCACCACCTCCTTGCCCGTGCCGGTCTCGCCGGTGATCAGCACGCTGGCGTCGCTGTCGGCCAGCATGCCGATAGCTTTTTGAACGTTTCGCATGGCAGCCGAGCCGCCGACCAATGTGTCTTCATCGCTGTCGGCCACCGCGTCCGACGGCCTCGCCGATGCGGCCGGCAGCATGCGGGCCACAAGGGCAGCCAGATCAGCGCGGCCGATCGGCTTGGCCAGGTGATCCACCGCTCCCAGCCGCATCGCCTCGATGGTGTTGGATGCCGTGGGCACCGCCGTCAGCACCGCCACCGGCGGCGGGGCCGGTCGGGCGCGGACACGTTTCAAAACCTCCATGCCGTCAAGGCCCGGCATCCGAAGGTCGAGCAGCACGGCATCGGCGTGGTGGCCTTCCAGCCAGTCCAGCGCCATGCGGCCATTCTCGGCCAGCGCCGTGGCATAGCCGAGATCGTTGAGAGCCTCGGCCAGGCTCTCGCGCAGGGCCGCGTCGTCGTCAACGATCAGGATAGTTTTCATGATGAATCCCTGAGATTTTCCTGCGGCAGCTCGATCACGAACAAGGCGCCATGCTGGGTCGGCTCCAGAAAGATCCGGCCGCCATGCGCCTGCACCATTTCCTGGGCGATTGCCAGGCCCAGCCCGGTGCCGTCGGCGCGGCCGGTCACGAACGGCTCGAACAACGTGTCCCGCAAGGCGATCGGCACGCCAGGGCCTTGGTCTTGCACCTCGAAACGCACGAAGCCCGGTGCAACCGTGGCACGCAGCCCGATGTCGGAACCCGGGGGGGCGTGGCGTGCCGCGTTCTGGATCAGGTTGTCCAGCGCGCGGCGGATCATCTCCGGATCGAACAACGCCCCATCGACCGGCGCATCCACGGCGAGCGAAACCAGGGGCCAGTCGGCGCACATTGCTTCAAGGAAGTCGCGCAGCCCTGTCGCCACCGGGGTGGGCACGCGGCGCTGGGTCATGATCAGCAATTCGCCGCTGAGCCGATCGAGCCGGTCCACCTGCGTCAGGATGGCGTCCAGCGCCGTTCGGCCGCGGCTGGCGGCGCGGCTCGGATCGGCCTGGGCATCCAGCGCCAGCGCGCTTTCGGCCCTCAGCCGCATGGCTG
>JBBROR010000472.1:0-2168 GCA_038229175.1 Acetobacterales bacterium
GCCCAGCACAGCTTCATGCAACTGATCCACCAGGGCACGTCGATCGTGCCGGTGGATTTCATCCTGGCCGCCAACCCCGATCACGATCGGCCCGACGCCCACCGCATTCTTGCCGCCCACGCCTTTGCCCAGAGTGAGGCGCTGCTGCGCGGTCGCACGCTGGCCGAGGTCAAGGCCGAGATGCGCGACAACGGGGCATCGGATGCCACCATCGCAGCGGTGGCGCCACATCGGGTGTTCGACGGCAACCGACCCAGCATCACCATTCTGTCGGGCAAGCTCGACGCCTTTGCGTTGGGCCGCCTGATCGCCTTGTATGAGCACAAGGTGGCCGTGCAGGGCTGCATCTGGGGCATCAATAGCTTCGACCAATGGGGCGTGGAACTCGGCAAGGCGCTGGCGGCGGGATTGCTGCCGGACCTGCAGCCGCACGCGCCGGAGGGGGATCACGACATTTCCACCAACGCGCTGATCGCCCGATTCAAGGCATTGCGCGGCGAAGAATAAATGAGCCGCATTCGCCTATTGTCCGATGCGGTGGTGAACCGGATCGCGGCCGGCGAGGTGATCGAACGCCCGGCCGCCGCGGCACGCGAACTGGTGGAAAACGCGTTGGATGCCGGCGCCACCCGCATCCGTGTCGCGATCGAAGGCGGCGGGATTGCGCGCATCGAAATCACCGACGACGGCGCCGGCATGACGGCGCCCGAACTCGCTCTGGCGGTGCAGCGCCACTGCACCTCCAAGCTCACCGACGACCAGTTGGTGCGCATCTCCACCCTGGGCTTTCGCGGCGAGGCGCTGCCCAGCATCGGCGCCGCCGCGCGGCTGCACATCACGTCCCGCAGCCGGGACGACGACAGCGCGAGCGAGATCCGTGTCGAGGGCGGCGTGGTGGGTGGCGTGCACCCCGCTTCCGGGCCGCCGGGCACCCGCGTGGACGTGCGCGACCTGTTCTTTGCCACGCCGGCGCGCCGGAAATTCCTGAAATCGCCGCGTGCCGAGGCAGACGCCGTGGAGGCCGCCATCCGCAGGCTGGCCTTGGCCGCCCCGCATGTGGCGTTTCGCTTCGAGACCGACGGGCGCGTGGCGTTCGACCTTCCGCCCCAGCCCCGCGCCGCACGGATCGCGGCCTTGCTGGGCCCAGACACCACCATCGCCATCGACGCCACCCGCGGCGAATTGCGCATCGAAGGCTTCATCGCCCCGCCCAGTATCTCCCGCGCATCCGCCACAGCCCAGGCGCTGGTGGTCAACGGCCGCCCGGTGGTGGACCCGGTGTTGCGCACCGCCGTGCGCGTTGCGTATCGCGACGTCATCGCCGCGGGCCGCTTTCCGGTGGTGGCGCTGTATCTCACCATCCCGCCCGAAGCGGTGGATGTGAACGTGCACCCGGCCAAGGCCGAACTGCGCTATGCCGATGCCGATGCGGTGCGCGGCCTGGTGATCGGCGCCGTCGGCCGCGCCCTGGCCCAGGGGGCGGGCCTGGCGCCGGTGGCGGCGGGGATCATGCAGTTCCAAAGCCGCCCGCCGATGCGGCTGTCCCCACAAATTTCACGAAATTCGCCGTTCGCGACGTTCGGCGGCTTCAACGAGGCGCCGCTGCCGATTGCCGGTGCGCCCCAGGCGCGCATGATCATGCCCGCCGGCACGCAGACGGCGGTCAATCCGTCGCACCCGCTGGGCGCCGCTGTGGCGCAGGTGCTCGACACCTACATCATCGCCGTCGCCAGCGACGGCAGCCTCGTTTTGGTTGACCAGCATGCCGCCCATGAACGCCTGACGCATGAGGCAATCCGCCACCAGATGCTGTCAGGCGGCGTGCGCAGCCAGCCGATGCTGATCCCCGCCGTGGTGGACATGCCGGCCACCGACGCCGCGCGCCTGGCCTTTCACGCCGACAGCCTCGCCGATCTTGGCCTTGAAATCGAACCCTTCGGCGCCGGCGCCATCCTGGTCCGCGCCCTGCCGGCCGCACTCGGCACGCCGGATCCCGCGCCGTTGCTGCGCGACGTCGCCGACGAGCTTGCCGAGCAGGACGAAAGCACTGCGCTCGACGCCAGGCTGGATGCCGTGATCGCACGGCTTGCCTGCCATGGCAGCATTCGTGCCGGGCGGAAGCTGGGCGGGGCGGAGATGGACGCGATGCTGCGCCAGATGGAAACCAC
>JBBROR010000473.1:0-2165 GCA_038229175.1 Acetobacterales bacterium
CTGCTGCAGAAGGCGGCGCGGCTTGAGGGCAGCCTGGGCCGCATCGCCCAGGAAAAACGCCTGCGGCTGCAACGCGCCGAACGCGGCCTGCCCGATCTGCCCTCGCTGGCCGGCGCCGCACGGCAGCGGCTGGAAGATCGCAGCACGCGGCTGGTGCTGGCGCTGCCCAACCTGGTGTCGGCCCGCCGTGCGGCGCTGCTCCGGGCCGAGCGGGGCATGCCCGATCTGGCGGCGCTGGTGGCTGGCGCAAAGCGAACCTTGGACGACAGGTCATTTCGGCTACGTCTGGCGCTACCCAACGTCGTCTCGGCACGGCGTCAGGCGGTCATTCTGGCCGCCCTCAATCTGCGCTCGGCCTTGCGCCACGCCACCGCAGGACGAGCGGCCCTGGCGGCGCGCGTGTTGCCACGGCTGACCGATGCGCCTGTGCGCGGGCAGCTGCGTGAGGCCCACGCTCGGCTGGAGGGGCTGGGCGCGCGGCTCGAATCGGTGTCGCACAAGGCGGTGCAGGCGCGCGGCTATGCGCTGGTTTATGACGAGAGCGGGCACGCCGTGACGCAGGCGGCCCTTGTGCGCCCTGGTGCAGCCCTGCGGATCAGCTTCGCCGACGGCGAGGTGGCGGCGACGGCCAATGGCGGACGGCCAAGACAGATCTCGCTGGATCTATAAAACCAGCCCACCAGCCGCAAGGACAGCAGCAACAGCAACGACAGCAGTGAACCTACATCGGCCAGCGGCGATGCAGCCAAAGCCATTCGCCCGGCCGCGCCCGGATCCAGCGTTCCAGGATGGCATTGATCTCCGTGGTCAGGCGCAGCAGATCGGCCTGGCGGTCGCCGGTATCGGGCAGCGCCATCGGTGGCTCCACCACCAGGCGCAGCCGGGCCGGGCCGATGCGCTCGACATGGGCGGGTACCAGCGGGCACCCAAAGCGCAACGCGAAGGCGGCGGCGGCCGGCGCGGTCATGGCCGGGCGGCCAAAAAACGGGGCGGCGATGCCGTCGTTCATCTTCTGGTCGACGAGCATGCCGAGATACCCGCCGCGCCCAAGATGGGCCAACGCGGCGCGGGCGCCCTTGCTGCCCTTGGCGAAGTTGGGCACCCCCTCGCCCACCCCAGAATTCCGCAGGCGCATGATGATCGCGTCCACCGCCGGATTGGCAGCGGCGCGGTAGAAGCTGCTCAGCCGGATGCCAAGCGTGGCCGCCGCCTTGGGCAGCAGCTCCCAGTTGCCGATATGGGCGGACACCAGGATGACGGGTCCACCTTGGGCCCCTATCGCCTCGGCAATCCCGGCGCCTTCGATCTCCCATCCCGGCCCACTTTCGGTGCGTTCGAGCCCCGCGATATGCGGCAGTTCGGCGGCGGTGCGGCCGAGATTGTCCCAGACAGCGCGGAGCACGCGGCGCCGGGCAGCAGCGTCCAGTTCCGGCATCGCCAGGCGTAGATTGGCATCGCCGGTGCGCGTCACCGGCAACAACGGACCGATGCTGCGGGCGAGAAAGCCCCCAAGGTTGGAGGCCGTCACCGGACCAAGCCTTCGCAAGACGGCCAGCAAGGCGCGCACCACCATGGCCTCGATGCGATATTGCAGCGTCTTCAAGCGCCGAGCACCTGGTCGAGCAGCGTCTCGATGGCGGCCTCGTCGTCCCAGGCAAGGCGGACGCGCAGGGCACAGATGGCGTAGCGTTGGTCGGCAGGGATCCGCATGAGGTCCTTGGCGGTGGTGACCAGCCCGGCATCCTGCAGGTTGGCACGACGACCGAGGTCGGTGAGCTCGGCGGTGGTGTAGGGGTGATGATCGGCGAATTCCCGTGTTTCGATCGGCGTGTAGCCAGCCGCACGCAGGGTCTCGAAGAATTTCGATGGGCGACCGATACCAGCAAAGGCAAGAATCCGCCTGGGCAGCAAAGCGACATCACCGGCATCCGGCACAATTGTTACGGCAAGCCGTTCGAGGGTGCCGGGAAGCTGCGACGCAACGTTCGTGGTGTCCGCCCCGATCAGCACCGCGGCCTGGCAGCGACCGGCCGCAGCGGCGACAGGCTCCCGCAACGGCCCGGCGGGAATGACATGGCCATTCCCGAAGCCGGCGCCGCCGTCGATCACGAGCAACGACAGGTTTTTGGCCAGCGAGGGGTTCTGCAGGCCGTCATCCATCACGA
>JBBROR010000474.1:0-2160 GCA_038229175.1 Acetobacterales bacterium
ACCCGATCACGATCAGAGCGCAAAGACCGCGGAGCCAGGCCAGGATGAGGCGAAGGTTGTGGCCGGCGGCGGCCAGGATCAGGTTGATCGCGTCACCGTGCTGGCCGGCGAGATGATTACGCTCGAGCAGGCCGTCGCTCTTGAGATGCCCGATCACCGGCTCGACGGCGCTGCGTCTTCTGAGTTCGCGCTTGATTGTAGGTGACGACAGGCCGCGCTGCCGGGAGATGTAGATCTCGGTGTGTCCGGCCTTGGCGTCGTGGCCGCGATAGCCCAGATCGACATAGGCGCGGGCGACCTGCTGGCCGGTCAGACGCTCGACCTGATCGAGCTGGGCCTTCAGTGTGTGGCCATCATAGGGATTTGCGGGACAGGCGCGGGCGCCGATTACGAACTGGCCGCCCGGGGCGCGGGCGTTGGTCACCGCAAGGCTCACCTTGACGCCGAACTCCCAGCGCGTCCTAGCTTTGCCCTTGCCGATGCACTCGACCTCGGGCGCGTGCAAGGCGTAGAGCTTGCGCTTGTCGGTGGGGTTCTGGGCCAGCAAGCGGGCGATGATGTCCCTAGGTTCGGCGCCGATCAGTCCCGGCCCGGCATCAAGCTTGCGGCCGACATCGCGGTGCAGTCGGCCCAGGTAGGTCTTGAGCTTGCGCAGATAGCGCATCGCTTGTTTGTGCCCGCCGGTGTGGATCAACCGGCCCACCTCGCGCTTGGCATGCTTGCCCAGCCGCACAAACGACTGGCGCAGCTCGATGCCGTGCCGCTTGGCCAGCCGGTTCAGCCATTCAATACCGCGATACAAGAGATGGCTGTCGCTGGGGTGCGCCACCGCCTTGGTCTGGATCGTGGTGTCGACGGTGACCCGCTCGAAGTGCTTGGGCTCCACCGCACCGCCCTTGATCGCCGCGGCGATGCTTTCCGCCAGCACCGTCTCGATCTTGTCCGGCCCGAGTCGCTCGCGCCAGCGCGACATTGAGGAGCGCTCGAGCGGTAGTTCGTGCTGAAAGTAGGTTTCACCGCAGAACGCCTGGAAGTACGGGTTCTCCACCCACTGGGCGCAGACCTGTTCGTCGGACAGCGCCTTGATGTGCTTCAGCAGATGCAGGCCGACCATCAGCCGGGTCGGCAGGCCGGGGCGGCCCTGTTCGGCGTAGAGCGCGCCGTACTCCCGCTCAAAGCGCGACCACTCGATCAACCCGGCCAGCCGCAGCAATGCGTGGCGCTGGTCGAGGATATTCGACAGCCGGTTGCGGAACAGGTCGTCCGTGGCGGATGGGCTCGGCGACTTCGGACGCATCGGCGGGGCTCCAGCGGTGATCCCTCCATCGAATCATGCCGCCGCCCAGCTGGGAATCCCCCACGTGATCCCGGCTCACAAATCGCAAGCTTTTGCCACCCGCACCCGCCCAACCTTGCGAAAGCGAATATTCCCCACCGCCCCAAAACCCGCTGGAAACCAATAACTCGTGCGTTCTTCACGGCCGACTCGCTACAATGTGTTCCAGCTCTACACGCGCCTCGCTGAAAGCATCCGCGACGGCAAGCCGGCGAGGCCGAGCTTTGCGGCCGCCGTGACACGCCACCACCTGCTTGACGCGATCACACTTGCTTCGGAAACCGGTCAGAAGCAGGTGTCGCGGGTGAATTAGAACAGTCACATGCGTTGCTGAGTTACTTTCTGTCTTGGAGAAACAGCCTCCAATGGCTGCGGCGCTACAGGAGATGGAGCCGCACGCGCCACAGCAATCATGGAGCGAAGATAATGACCGATGATCCAGCTTTGGCTCTCGCCGGCCTACTCAGGTCGTCGAGGCGCAGTTTGCTCAGCCATTTCTGATCGCCACCGCCTTGGTTCACGGCAGGGTCGGCATCACCGAAGTGGATGGACTCGGTGATCCGGCGGTGCTGGCGTTAGCCGACCGGATTAAAGGTGCAGCGAACGACGGCCGCAAGAAGGGGTCACTGAGCATTACGGTAAGCAGAACCGATGGTCGCGCCGTCACCATCGAGGCCGTCGATCCAATCGGGTCGTCGCACAAACCGCTGACCGATGCTCAATTTGAGGCGAAATTTCGTGACTGCGCACGCAACGCCGTTCAGCCGCTATCCGACGCCACGATCGACGCGACACTGGCGCGGATCGCTCGGCTGGAAGCGCTG
>JBBROR010000475.1:0-2157 GCA_038229175.1 Acetobacterales bacterium
TCCAGCGTATCGCCCACCCGCAGCCGGCGCGCATTGCGGGCCAGAGCGAGCCACGTGCCATCGGCGCGCGGGCGATCGAGCGTGATGCCGATCCGCGCCGCACCGCGCATGGCAGAAAGCTGCGCCGGTATCACCCTTGTGTCGTTGGACACCAGCACGTCTCCCCGCCGCAGCAGCGACGGCAGGTCGAGCACGCCATGATCCGCCAGACCCGCACCCACATGCAGCATCCGCGCAGCGTCACGCGGACGCGCGGGCTGATGGGCAATCCGGCCCGGTGGCAGTTCGAAATCGAAATCCGACGCAAGGAGGGTCAAAGGTCAGTCGGCAAGATACGAAGAGATTTCAATAAGATTGCCATCAGGATCACGGCAGTACACCGAAGTCATCGGCCCCAGCGCTCCCGTCTTGGGCACCGGCCCCTGCGCCACTGCCACGCCGCAAATCCGAAAATGCTCCACCACATCATCCGGTCGCACCGCGGTCACGAAGCACAGATCGGCAGACCCTGCCGCCACCTTGTCGGACGTGTGCCAATTACGCACCGACGCATCCACTGGGCGTAGATTGATCTTCTGGCCACCGAATTTGAGTGCCGTGCGATTCCCCTCGCCGAATTCTTCCCGGTCCATCCCCAACACGCGCTGATACCAGGACGCGGTGATCTCGACGTCGTTGCAATGCAGCACGAGGTGATCAAGACGGTCGACGGTGAAGCGCATTCACGCAATCCCTTCGTAGAAGTCGTGGCCCTTGTCATCGATGACGATGAACGCGGGGAAGTCCTCAACCTCGATGCGCCAGATCGCCTCCATGCCAAGTTCCGGATATTCCAAAACTTCCACTTTGCGGATGCAGTCCTGCGCCAGCCGGGCCGCGGGGCCACCGACGGAGCCGAGGTAGAAGCCGCCATTGGCCTTGCAGCTGTCCTTCACCGCGCGCGAACGGTTGCCCTTGGCCAGCATCACCATGGAGCCGCCAGCGGCCTGGAATTCGGCCACATAGCTGTCCATCCGGCCGGCTGTGGTGGGGCCGAAGCTGCCGGTGGCGTAGCCTTCCGGGGTTTTGGCGGGACCGGCATAGTACACCGGATGGTTCTTGAAATACTCCGGCAGCCCCTTTCCAGCATCCAGCCGTTCCTTCAGCATGGCATGCGCAATATCACGGGCGACCACCAAGGTCCCGGTCAAGGCCAGGCGGGTTTTCACCGTGTGTTGCGACAGCTGTGCCAAAATCTCTGACATCGGGCGGTTGAGATCCACCTTGACGGTGTCACCACCAAGGTCGGTGTCGGTCGTCTCCGGCAAATATTTATGCGGATCGGTTTCCAACGCCTCCAGGAAAACGCCATCGGGCGTGATCTTCGCCTTGATCTGGCGGTCCGCCGAACACGACACGCCGATGCCCACCGGCAAGCTGGCGCCGTGGCGTGGCAGGCGGATGACGCGTACGTCGTGGCAGAAATACTTGCCACCGAACTGCGCGCCGATGCCCGTCTGGCGAGAAAGCTCCAGCACCTGCTGTTCCATTTCGATGTCACGAAATGCGTGCCCGGCGCGCGAGCCGGAAGTGGGCAGGTTGTCCAGCCACTTGGTAGAGCCGAGTTTCACGGTCTTCAGGGTGGTCTCGGCGGATGTGCCGCCGATCACGATCGACAGATGATAGGGCGGGCAGGCCGAGGTTCCCAGGGTTTTGATCTTGGTCTCAAGGAACTGCAGGATCTTGGTGGGCGTCAGGATCGCGCGGGTTTCCTGGAACAGGAACGTCTTGTTGGCAGAGCCGCCGCCCTTGGCCACGAACATCAGGTGGAATTCGTCGGCGTGGTCCTCGCCGGGCGCGGCCAGAATATCGAACTGCACCGGCAGGTTGTTTCCGGTGTTGACCTCTTCGAACATCGAAAGCGGCGCCATCTGCGAATAGCGCAAATTGGTTTCGGTGTACGTGCGATGCACCCCCCAGCTCAGCGCTTCCTCCTCGTTGCCCTGCACCCAGACGCGCTGGCCTTTCTTGCCGAATACGATGGCGGTGCCGGTGTCCTGGCACATCGGCAGCACGCCACCGGCCGAGATATTTGCGTTCTTCAGCAGGTCGGTGGCCACGAACCGATCGTTCGACGATGCTTCGGGGTCATCGAGAATGGCGGCCAGGCTTGCCAGA
>JBBROR010000476.1:0-2149 GCA_038229175.1 Acetobacterales bacterium
ACAGCAAATCCAGGCTGCGCTCGCTTCGCGACCTCGATGCTGCCGCCATCATGCTGCGTGACGTCAGCCAGCATGTCGTGGCCGACGACGAGGGGGATCTGCCTCTGGCCAAATGGAAGGCCGCCTTGTTCGAGCAGATCGGCCGTCTCGATATCCAGACCGCCATGGCCAGCGTCGACAGCCTGGTCACCAAACCCGATGACCGACGCTACCAGGAACTGCGGCCGCATTGGCGGCGGGTGCGCACGCTGTTCTCCGGCTTGCTGCAGCGAACCGAGTTTGCCTCGACGCCGAACGCCCAGCCGGTGCTTGCCTCCCTCGACTATCTCCGTGGCGTCAAGGACTGGAACAAGTCCCGTATGGCCGATGCCCCGACCCAGTTCATGGGAGCGGCCTGGAAGCGCCATGCCCTCGATTCCGCTGGCCGGGTGGCCGACAGCCGCGCCTATGTCTTTGCGGCCCTCGATGCCTTCCGGGCCGGGCTCAAGCGGCGCGACGTGTTCGTCCCGGCCGGCATCCGCTACGCCGACCCGCGGCAGGGCCTGCTGAGTGGCGAGGCCTGGAATGCCGCGCGCCTGACCGTTTGCCGCTCCTTGGATCGTTCGCCGGACGCCGAGACGGAGATGGGCGACCTGACTGCCCGTCTCGACCGCGCCTGGCACCAGGTTGCCGCCAACCTGCCCAGCAACCCGGCCGCCCGGATCGAACGCCACAACGGCCGCGATGAGCTGGTGCTCAGCCCGCTCGACAAGCTCGATCGGCCACCCAGCCTCGTCGCTCTGCAAGCGGCCATCTCGGCCCGCATGCCGAAGATCGATCTGCCGGACATCATGCTGGAAGTCGCCACGCGTTCTGGCTTTGCTGACGCCTTCACCCATGTCAGCGAGCGCCATGCGCGTGTCGATGATTTCACCACCAGCCTGTGCGGCGGCTTGGTCGCGCAGGCCTGCAACATTGGCTTCGAGCCCCTGGTGCGCACCGACCAGCCGGCGCTCAGCCGGGCGCGGCTGTCCTGGGTCAGCCAGAATTTCATCCGTCCAGAGACCATCGCCGCCGCCAACGCCCGGATCGTGGCAGCGCAGAACGCCCTGCCGATCGCCCACATCTGGGGCAGCGGCGAGGTGGCTTCGGCCGACGGCATCCGGTTCGTCGCCCCCAGCAGCGCCATTCATGCCGGCCCCAATCCAAAATATTTCGGCGCCGGCCGCGGCATCACCTATTACAACCTCGTCTCCGACCAATTCACCGGGCTGAACGCCATCGTCGTGCCCGGCACACTGCGCGACAGCCTGGTTATCCTGGGGCTGCTGCTCGGCCAAGAAACGGACCTTACGCCAACCGAAGTCATGACCGACACCGCCGCCTACGCCGACACGGTATTTGGGCTGTTCTGGCTGCTCGGATACCAGCTCAGCCCAAGGCTCGCCGACATCGGCGACGCCCGGTTCTGGCGTATCGACAAGGCCGCCGATTACGGCGCGCTGAGTGGGCTCGCGCGCAACCGCATCAACATCGACCTGGTCTCCCAGAACTGGGAGGACATGCTGCGCCTGGCCGGGTCGCTGAAGCTGGGCCGCATCCATGCCGGCGCCATCATGCGCGTCCTCCAGGTGAAAGACCGGCCGACCACACTGGCCCGCGCGCTTGCTGAACTCGGCCGCATCATCAAGACGCTGCACATGCTCGGCTACATCGACAGCAAGGAGAAGCGCCGCCGCATCCTCACCCAGCTCAACCGCCAGGAGTTCCGCCACCGCCTGGCCCGGCGCGTCTGCCATGGCGAGCGTGGCGAGATCAAAAAAGCTCATCGGCATGAACAGGAGGAGCAGCTCGGCGCCCTCGGCCTGACTCTGAACGCCATCGCGCTGTGGAACTCGACCTACATCCAGGCCGCCATCGACCAGCTCATCCATGAGGGCTGGAGCATCAGCGATGCCGACATCGCAAGGGTCTCTCCGCTCCTGTTCAAGCACATCAACTTCCTCGGCCGATACGCCTTCGACCTCCCGCAGGCCATCGCAGAAGGCGCGCTCCGCCCACTCAGGAACCCTAATTCCGAATAGGACTTCCGCATAGCCTTATGACAGTACACCGTACCGCTCAGACGCACGGCCCTTATGCCGGTTTTCTGTTCCGCTCAGCCGCACAG
>JBBROR010000477.1:0-2148 GCA_038229175.1 Acetobacterales bacterium
CGAGATCGCCCGGGCCAAACCCTTATTATCGGCAATGGGCACGTCCATCCATCGCTGCGGCGACGTGGGCGCCGGCCAGGCGATGAAGGCGCTGAACAACCTGGCCTCCGCCGGCGGCTTTCTAATCGGGATCGAGGCACTGCTGATCGGTCAAAAATTTGGCCTCGACCCAGCGTTGATGGTGGATGTGTTGAACGCCTCGACCGGCATGAACAACAGCACCCAGAAGAAATTCAAACAGTTCGTGCTGTCACGCCGTTTCAATTCGGGCTTCGGGCTGGACCTGATGGTAAAGGACCTCACCATCGCACTCGATGTCGGCCGGGATACGGCCACGCCCACGCCGTTCGCGGCCCTGTGCCGGGAGATGTGGGCGAGTGCCGCCACCCTGCTCGGCCCCGGCCAGGATCACACCGCCGTGGCACAACTCAGCGAGAAGCTGGGCGGCACCGAGTTGGGCAATATTGAGTTGGGCGGCGACAGTCAGGCTAAGCTCAGCCGATAACGGCAACGCCGATCAGGTAGGGGTGCAGGAACATGAACGCCACATAGGCGATGGTGCCGAACAGCACGGTGGTCGCGTCGGTGCGGGTGAAATGGTCAAGCCTTGGCGCCCCGAAGTCACCGCGGCGCTTCAGCGAAATCCTATCCATCACCGCCCATGCCAGGAACGATCCGAACAGCAAGATGCTGCCGAGATCGCCATTGACCAGCAGATGCGCCAGAGCCCAGATCTTGACGGCAGTGACCATGGGGTGGCGCAGCCAGCCGCGAATGCGCGAGGGTTTCGGGCCAGACGCTGCGAGCGCCACGAAGGCGAACCACATCAGCGTGATGGAAAGGTGGCGCGTCCAGACCGGCGGCGTCCAGATCTGCACCCAACCTTCGGCGCGATACGTATGAAAACCCCAAGCGATCAGCACCAGGCCAAGCAACGCGGCTGCCGAATCGAGTGCGCGATAAGGTTTCTCGCCGAGACTGCCGATCAGGCCGGCGCGCACCGAGGGCACGATCTTGAGGCTGTGGGAACCAAGAAACAGGACAATCCCGAGGATAAGCAGCGCCATGGTCGATTCCTGATGAAACACCAGCAGAACCTATGCCAGTTCGCCGCGAGATGACATTACCCGGCAACGACTCCCTTGACCGCGTTCGCCCACGCATCCACCCATAGCCCATCACTGCCCTGCAAACCGATTTTCGCCCGGCTGCTTTCCTTGATCGCCCGCAGTTCCACGTCCGGCAGAACTTCGAGTGCAGCGCGGGTCCCGCCGCCCAGCAGGCAGACTTGCCAGAATTCTTCAAAATCATGGAAGTGCCGACGGATGCGGATCTGGCGTGTCTCGACCTGCTGCAAGCCCGCAGCTTCCCACAATATGCGCATCGCAGGGATATTGGCCGCTGCAACCGAAGGCGGAAGCGTGGGGGACAGCCCGTTCTCGCGCATCGACGAAAACACCTTTTCCATTGGAAGCCCACCACCCTCGATGTCCCATGCATAAGCGGTGACCAGCCCGCCCGGCCGTATCACGCGCACCATCTCGGCCACGCCCACACGCGGCTCGGGCACAAAGAACAGCACCAGCGCCATCACGGCGGCATCCGCACTCGCATCGTCGAATGGCAGCTCCATCGCACTCGCCAGCTGAAACGCGGCAACACCTGCAGTGTGGCGCGTGCGTGCATAGGCCAGCTGGGCCTCGGACACGTCGATGCCGCGGACGGATTGCGGGGCGCATCGGTCCACGAGCAACTCGGTGAACGCGCCGTTGCCGCATCCGACATCCACCCATTTCAAGCCGCGAGCAGGCCTGACCCAGTCCAGGAATACCTCGCCGGCGATGCGGCTCCATTTGCCCATGATCTGCTCATAGCCGGCGCCGTCGTCGAAACGGATCTGTCGATCGCTCATCGTGCCTCGTCCTGCATCAGGGTTTCGAGCAAGGTTTCTGCTTCGGCGAGATCATCGGGTCGGTTGACGTTGAAGAACGGGTCGAACCCGTCGACCTGGAATTCAGCCTGCGCCACGCCGTGACGAGAAGTCCAGGCATCGATTTTCCGAACTCCGGCGCGCAAATCGGCTTCCAGCACATCGGCCAACGACACGCGCCACAGTCCGATCACCGGATGGGCCCAACCACCAGACGC
>JBBROR010000478.1:0-2147 GCA_038229175.1 Acetobacterales bacterium
CGCGGCAAACAAGATTTCGGCTAACCTCGCTCATGGGACTTCCCCTTTCAAATGGGCTTGCAGATTGATCGACTCGCATCACCAATCTTGGCGCATTGACGCCGTGGCCAGAAGGTGGGAAGTCCCTTCGTATTCGCTCAAGCGGAGCGCCAACGGCAGGCCACCCGGCCCGGGCCGGTGGTACGCGGTACATTTTAACCGGCCCGGGCCTGGCGGCCTGCCGGTGTCGCCCGCTTAGCTCGAACGTTGATATGGCTTCTCTCTGTCAATAGGCAATGCCTGACCCTCTGCGGTGCAGATGAATGATGGAACCTGTTGCCGGACGGGGAACGCGGCGGAGCCCGTTGAATGCCACCCGATGTGGATGCGCGACGGTTGCTCATGCTGATATTCGAGGGTTGGCTACCTCAAGACAAATGTTCGTCGCAGGGCTGCCTTCGGTCTAGGGGCTGAGATTGCGCTGCACGCGTTGCCGCACGCAGGGCTCACCAATAACGTTGCCGAGGATTCCCTTGATGGCCGCGGCTGCGCCGCGTTCCCGATCCGGCCGTGGGTCAGTATTTGGGGTGCGTCACCTCCTTGTCGCTGCTGAGCGTGCCGGGTCGATCAAGTGGGCGCTGACAGCTGCGGCGGTACACCCTTCCATCCCGACGTCTGGACCTCGCGCCCGATGGCCCAGACAAACCCGGCCAGTTCCCGTGCTACGGCGACCACGACCTTGGTCTTCATCATCCGGCGCGCGCTCAAGCGCTTGAACTTGGCCGTCAACCGCAGCTGCGCCTTCCAGGCGATGTCAGTCACCGCCTTCGGCAGTCCGTCCTGGCGTGCCGCGATGATCGGACTCACGCGTGCATCAAGCCGGTAGTGCCAGGCCACCTCCACCAGCATGCGCCGCGCTGCGCTATTGCCCGCCTTGGTGATGGCACCTTGGCGGCGCTTGGGGCCGGAGCTGTGCTCGCTGGGCACCAAGCCCAGGTAGCCCATCAGCTGGCGCGGTGATTCAAAGCGCAAGAAGTCCTGCAACTCGGCCACCAGGGTGATGGCAGCAATGAGTTGCACCCCACGCATGGCCTGCAAGGCTTGCACGATCGGCGTCAGACCCCATTCGGGCAGCGCGTCCCGCAGGGCCTGCTCCAGCCGGGCGATGCGCGCGCCGGATTCAGTGATCGAGTGCAGGTACTCCTGGAAGGCGATCTGCTGGGCGGCATAGACGAGCTTGACCTTGGCCAGCCAACGCAGGTGGGCGGCCGTCCAGGAGGACTTGCCGGTGTACGGGATACCGTTGCGAAGCAAGAGCGCCTTCAGACGGTGGCGGCCATTGCGCTGCTCGCGCACCGCGTCCTCGCGGGCGCGCACCAGGTCACGCACGGCCTCGTCCACGCCATCAGGCACGCGCACCACCGCGAGGTCGCCTGAGCGTGCCAGCTTGGCCAGCAGCATGGCATCACGCCGGTCGGTCTTCACGCGGTCACCCGGCGCGCGCGGGATCGACGACGGGGCGACCACCTCGCAATGCAGCCCTTGTGCGGTGAGGTGGCGCCAGATGACGAAGCCGCAGGGTCCGGCTTCGTAGACGATGTGCAGCGGCTGACCGCGACTGAGGAGTTTGCGCAGCGATTTGTCCAACGACGCGAGGTCGCCACGGATGCTGCCAATATGCCGAATCTCGGCGTCACGCGGCGCGTCAGCCACGGCGATGTCGATACTGTCCTTGTGGACGTCCAATCCGACAAACAAGATGCTAAATTTGCTCTCCATGGCCCGACTCCTTGCTAGTTTGCAACGCCCCGGCAGCCCGTCTGCCGGGTGCATTGGTGTAGCTCTACAGGCCCAGTGCCTGCAACCTACGGCATCGCAGGTGTCGGGCCGCCCGGCGCCACGAAGCCATCTTGTCTAGGCATCACCAATCCAAATGAGCCACTACACCCAACTTTCGCTATCCTGGAACGATGCCGACCATCCGGCTGGAACGCTTACTGTTGATCAAATTCTAGAAGCCGCAAAACCTCACATCCAAGAAAATGACTGGTCACTTGACTGCCTTGAAGATCTAAGGCGCTCATGCGAAGGTTACTCCCTGGCTGAAGGCGGCTTTAATCGCGCAATGTCGTATGGAGTAATTGAACTTGTAAGATCGATCTCATCCA
>JBBROR010000479.1:0-2141 GCA_038229175.1 Acetobacterales bacterium
ACCATGCTGGGCCTGGAGCTCGAAGGCGTCGAAGACCGCGCCGCCGCCCTGGCGCCCTTCCGCATCGCCCATGTGATCGAAGCCGTGCAGCACCCCAACGCCGATCGCCTCCGCGCCTGCAAGGTCGACACCGGCAACGGCGTCGTCTCCGTCGTCTGCGGGGCGCCGAACGCCCGCACGGGGATGAAGACCGTAATCGGCCTGCCCGGCGCCTTCGTCCCCGGCCTCAGCATCACCCTGAAAGTGGGCGACATTCGCGGCGTCAAATCCGAAGGCATGATGTGCTCGTCAAGAGAACTCGGCCTTGGCGACGACCATGAAGGGATCATCGACCTGCCCGATGACGCGCCGGTAGGAACCCCCTACGCCGTCTATGCCGGCCTCGACGATCCCATCATCGAAATTGCCGTCACCCCCAACCGCGGCGACGCCCTCAGCGTCCGCGGCGTCGCCCGAGATCTCGCCGCCGCCGGCATCGGCACGCTCGTCCCTTTCACCCCCGCCCCAATTGTCCAGTCGTTCACCAGCAGGCTCGGCTGGGCCACCGACATGCCCCAGGTCTGCCCCTGGGTGCTCGGCCGCATGATCCGCGGCGTCACCAACGGCCCCAGCCCACAATGGCTTCAGGACCGGCTGACCTCCATCGGCCTGCGCCCCATCAACGCCCTGGTCGACATGACCAACTTCTTCACCATCGACCTCGGCCGCCCCCTGCATGTATTCGACGCCGACAAGGTCGTGGGCACCACGCTCACCTTCCGCCCCGGTGCCGCCGAAACCTTCCGCGCGCTCAACGGAAAGGACTACACAACTCGCACCCAGGACTGCGTGATCGCCGACGAATCTGGCGTGGTCTCGCTCGCCGGCGTCATCGGCGGCGAACGCACCAGCTGCGACGCATCGACGAAAAACGTCTTCATCGAATGCGCCTGGTTCAACCCCGTCGCCATCGCCCTCTCCGGCCGCCATCACGGCGTCTCATCCGATGCCCGCAGCCGCTTCGAACGCGGCATCGACCCCTCCCTGATGCCCCCGGCACTCGACGCCGCCACCGCCATGGTCATCTCCCTCTGCGGCGGCCAACCCAGCAACCTTGCTCGCGCCGGTGCCGAGCCCGAATGGCGTCGCACCGCCACCCTCCGTTTCTCCCGCATCGCCAGCTTCGGCGGCCTGGACGTGGAGCCAGACGACGCGGTGGCCGATCTCGAACGCCTCGGCTTCAGCGTCGCCGTGCGCACCCCCGAAAGCGTCACCGTCCACGTCCCGTCCTGGCGCAACGACATCGCCTCCAACACCCCACTGGAGCAGTTCCCCGAGCTCGTCCACTCCGAAGCCGCCGCCGAAGGTGCCAGGCTGATGGAGCCTGAAGCCGACCTCATCGAGGAAATTCTCCGCCTGCATAGCCTCGATTCCGTCCCCCCCGTCTCGCTGCCGGTGATGTCCAACATCCCCACCGCCACGCTCACCCCATCCCAGTCCCGCCGTGCCCTGGCGCGCCGCGTCATGGCCCAGGCCGGCATGGCCGAATGCGTCACCTTCAGCTTCATGCCCCGCGATATCGCCGTTCTGTTCGGTGACGCCCCGGACAGCCTCCATCTCGCCAACCCCATCGCGTCCGATCTCGACCAGATGCGCCCCACCCCCGTCGCCACGCTCGCTTTGGCCGCCGCCCGCAACGCCGCCCGCGGCATCGCGGATGTGGCGCTGTTCGAAATCGGCCCGTCCTTCCTCGGCAGTACCCAAGACAGCCAGCCGATGCGCGCCGCGGGCCTCCGCTCCGGCACCCCACCCCGCCATTGGGCCGGCGCCAAACCGCCCACCGTGCTAGACGCCAAGGCCGACGTTCTCGCCGTCCTCTCAGCCCTCGGCGTCCCGATGGAAGCCCTCACCTTCACCCCCGATGCGCCCGGCTTCTACCACCCCGGCCAATCCGGCTGCGTCCGCCAAGGCCCAAAAACCATCCTCGCCACTTTCGGCGCCCTGCACCCAGGCGTTCTCAACGCCATCGACCTGCCAGGCCCCGCCGTAGCCTTCGAAATCCACCTCGAAGCCATCGCCGAGCCCAAGCGCCGCAAAAAGGCACTCCCCGATCTGCCCGCCTTCCAGCAGGTCCACCGCGATTTCTCCTTCGTGGTCCCAAC
>JBBROR010000480.1:0-2123 GCA_038229175.1 Acetobacterales bacterium
CGAGGGCGTTCATTCGAGCGAGATGGACGTCGACCTCAAACAGTCCGACCGGCCCAAGGAGGACATCCTTGCCGACATCCGCCAGCGTGTCGCGGTGCTTCCCGCCGCGTTCAACATCGGCCAACCGATTGGACATCGGCTAGAGCATCTGCTGTCCGGCGTGAACGCGGCGATCGCCATCAAGGTTTATGGCGAAGACCTTGATACCATCAGGGGACTTGCCGAGGGGCTTCGCGACCGGCTGGCCCGCGTGCCAGGCCTGGTCGACCTGCTGGTGGAACGCCAGGTGCGCGTGCCGCAGCTACAGGTGCGTCTTGATTACGACAGGGCCGCACTTTACGGGGTAACGCCCGCGGTGGTGACGGATGCGTTGGAAAAGCTCTCGAACGGCAAGGTTGTCTCGCAGATCGTGGACGGCGCGCGGCGGTTCGACGTGGTGCTCCGCCTGGCCGATGCAGACCGGACGACGTCGGGGCTGGGGGACCTTTTGATCGAGACACCGCGCGGGCGTGTGCCGTTGCGGATGCTGGCCGAGGTGGTGGAGGCCGATGGCCCGAACCAGGTTCTGCGTGAGAATGGCAGGCGGCGTATCGTCGTTCAAGCGAACACCGATGGCTCCGACATGGGCGCCGTTATCGGCAGGATCAGGGCGGAGATGGCAGCGATGGCGATCCCGTCAGGATACACGATGGAGATCGAAGGCACCTTCCAGGCGCAGGAGGAAGCGGCAAGGCTCATTGCGTTGCTGTCCCTGGTGTCGTTGTCGATGATCTTCACGGTGCTTTACAGCCGTTACCGTTCGGGTGTCCTGGCAGCGATCATCATGGGCAACGTGCCTTTGGCGCTGATCGGCAGCGTGGCTGCGATGTGGATCACCGGGCAGCCGCTGTCGGTTGCAACCATGGTGGGCTTCATCACGCTCACGGGCATAAGCGCCCGAAATGGCATCCTCAAGATCAGCCATTACATCAATCTCGTGCTGCACGAGGGCGAGACCTTTGGCCCCGCGATGATTGTCAGGGGTAGCCTGGAACGGCTGACGCCTGTGCTGATGACGGCGTTCTCGGCCGGGTTCGCCCTGCTGCCGCTGATGATCGGAGCGGACGCGCCGGGCAAGGAGATCCTGCACCCTGTTGCCATCGTCATCTTCGGCGGCCTGATCAGTGCCACGCTGCTCGACACGCTGTTGACCCCCGTTCTGTTTCTTCTGTTTGGCCGCGCGTCGCTTGAGCGGCTGGTTACAGCGCAGGACGGATCTCTGCATCCCGCCGAAGCATTCTAACCACCAAGGAAACTCAGCATGAATCGCAATCGCCTGCTCGCCACTGTTTTGACCGCGTTCCTGGCTTCAACCCCCTTCGGGTTGTCGGCGCACGGCACCGCCCCCACTCCCGCGCACGGCGGCATCATCGCTGAAGACTCTGGTGAACATTGGGTGGAATTGCTCATCAAGGCAGACCAGCTGACGGTCTTTGTTTCGGACAACGACAACAAGCCGCTGCCTGCGGCTCAACTCGGAGGAAAGGCAACGATCGTCGCCGGAAGCCGGAAAGAAGAGGTCATTCTGGCGCCGGCCCAGGCAAACAGCTTGGTGGGGAAGCTGCTCTCACCGGTCAGCGGGAAGGCCACCGCGCTGGTTGCCATTACCGTAAATGGCAAGGCTGCGCAGGTGCGCTTCGTAACCAACCAGTAGGATCTGCGCGGCGAATGGCGTTGTTGCTGTTCGCGGTATTACAGTCAGGCCGCCACTTCATCGGCCGCTCGGATTCCACCCCGCGCGGTGGCGAACGTGTCCCTGACACCGAGGCGGGATGCCGGACGCGCCTGTCGTTTCGCGCTCAAGCTGAATGTTCTCCCGGCACTGGTATCAACGGCTGCGAGCGTTGACCGTTCCAACGCTCGCAGCCGTTGGTATCGCGCGCGTAGAGCGTGATGATTTTTGGTAGAATCAAAATCATGGCGCTCTAGCAGCCTGTCGGATTCAGGCGATTGACGAAATATTAGACCAAATCGCATAAGACTATTGTAATATTAAATCAATTACTACTCGCTATGTTGGCGAAAATTTCAAGTAGGGACATAAAATTAGGCCAATCCGACAGGCTGCTAGCCCCTGTTTTATC
>JBBROR010000481.1:0-2117 GCA_038229175.1 Acetobacterales bacterium
GGAACGATCTACACTTGTCCGATGCATCCGCAGATTCGGCGCAACGCGCCCGGGCCCTGCCCCATCTGCGGGATGGCGTTGGAGCCGCTGACCATCACTGCCGACAGTGGCCCAAACCCCGAACTTGCAGATATGAGCCGCCGGTTCTGGATCGGCCTGGTGCTAGCCGCGCCGGTGTTCATCCTGGAGATGGGTGGCCACATCCCCGGCCTTGGCCTGCACAAGCTCGTGCCTCCGCTGATCTCCACTTGGATTCAGTTTGCCCTATCGACGCCTGTAGTCCTCTGGGCCGGGTGGCCGTTCTTCGAGCGGGCCTGGGCCTCGGTTGTGCACCGCAGCCTAAATATGTTCAGCCTGATCGCGCTCGGGACCGGCGCCGCCTACCTCTACAGCGTCGTCGCCACCCTTGCGCCGGGACTATTTCCAGCAGGGTTCCACGGAATGGGCGGCACGGTCGCAGTCTACTTCGAAGCCGCCGCCGTTATCACCGTGCTCGTCCTGCTTGGCCAGGTGTTGGAGCTTCGAGCGCGGGAGCAGACCGGCGGCGCAATCCGCGCCTTGCTCAAACTGGCGCCAAAGACGGCGTACCGGATAGCGCCTGGCGGTGCAGACGAAGAAGTAGCGCTCGAGCTTGTGCAGGTCGGCGATCATCTGCGCGTGAGGCCCGGCGATGGCGTGCCGGTGGATGGCGAAGTGCTTGAGGGCAAGGGCGCCGTGGACGAGTCGATGGTCACGGGTGAGTCGATGCCTGCCGCCAAGCAGCCTGGCGACAAGTTGATCGGCGGGACCGTAAACGGTACGGGCGCTATGGTCATGCGCGCCGATAAGGTGGGCGCGGACACCATGCTCGCCCGCATCGTGACGATGGTGGCGCAGGCGCAGCGCAGCCGGGCCCCCATTCAGAGGATGGCCGATACCGTATCCGGCTATTTCGTTCCGGCTGTGCTCGGCGCGGCTGTTGTCACCTTCATCGCCTGGGCGATCTGGGGACCCGTTCCGCCGTTTTCCTATGCCGTGATCGCGGCGGTCTCGGTCTTGATCATCGCTTGTCCCTGCGCGCTCGGCCTCGCAACCCCGATGTCGATCGGCGTCGGCGTCGGCAAGGGCGCCGGCGCGGGCGTGCTGATCAAGTCGGCTGAAGCGCTTGAGCGCATGGAGAAGGTCGACACCCTCGTTGTCGATAAGACGGGCACGCTGACGGAGGGCAAGCCAAGGGTGACCGCCATCGTCGCGGCGTCCGGCCTGTCGGAGGCAGATATCCTGCCCTTGGCGGCCAGCCTGGAGCTATCCAGCGAACACCCGCTGGCGGCGGCGATCATCGCCGCAGCACGGGACAAAAGGGCTTCGATCCAGGACGCGACCGACTTCGCCTCGGTCACTGGCAAGGGAGTGACTGGCAAGGTTGGTGGTCGGTCCGTCGCCTTAGGCAATGCCAAACTGATGGCGGATCTTGGGGTCGCGCTTGGTGATCTTGAACGGAAGGCCGAGGAGCTTCGCGGCGACGGAGCGACCGCCCTCTTTCTGGCTGTAGATGGCAAACCCGGCGGTGTGATCGCCATTGCCGACCCGATCAAGTCGACGACCCCAGCCGCCCTCGACACCTTGCGGAAGGACGGCATCCGCATCGTGATGCTGACCGGCGACAACAAGACGACGGCCGAGGCCGTAGCGCGCAAGCTTGGCATCGAAGAGGTCGAAGCCGACGTCCTGCCGCAGGACAAGCACCGCATCGTCAAGAAGCTCGCGGCCGAGGGGCGTATCGTCGCCATGGCCGGCGACGGGGTGAACGATGCGCCTGCCTTGGCCGAGGCCGCCGTTGGCATCGCCATGGGAACGGGGACCGAAGTTGCGATCCAGAGCGCCGGGATCACCTTGGTGAAAGGCGATCTTGCTGGCATCGCGCGGGCCATCGTGCTCAGCCGAGCCACGATGCGCAATATCCGCCAGAATCTGGTGTTCGCGTTCGCCTACAACGCCATCGGCATCCCGATCGCGGCGGGCGTTCTCTACCCCGCGTTCGGTCTCCTCCTCAGCCCAATCGTCGCCGCCCTGGCCATGTCGCTGAGCTCGGTGTCGGTCATCGCCAACGCGCTACGCCTGCGTACGCTGAAGCTTTA
>JBBROR010000482.1:0-2111 GCA_038229175.1 Acetobacterales bacterium
ACCGTAGGATGGGTAAGCGCAGCGCCACCCATCACTCCCGGCCCCCAGCCCCCAACGCCTACGTCACGCGCCCCCGCGCCTGCACCACCCCATCCCGCCAGGCCCCCGCAGCCATAACCTCCGCCAAAACCCCGACCGCATCCCAAACCTCGGCAAACCCCAGGTAAAGCGGCGTCATCCCAAACCGCAGAATATCCGGCGCCCGGAAATCCCCGATCACGCCCTGCGCGATCAACGCCTGCATGATCGCATAGGCCTCAGGGTGCGCCACACACACCTGGCTCCCCCGCATCGAAGCATCCAGCGGAGACGCCACCACCAGCCCATGCCCCCCGCATTGCTCCACAATCAGCCGCGCAAACACCTCCGTCAGCATCACAGACTTTGCCCGCACCACGTCCAGATCAACCGAAAGTGCCAGGTCCACGCCCACTTCCAGCGCCGCCAGGCTGATCACCGGCGGCGTCCCCACCATCGCCCGCTGGATGCCGGAAGCCGGCCGATACCCCGCTTCGAACGCAAATGGCTGCGCGTGCCCCAACCACCCCGTGATCGGATACCGTGCCGCATCCTGCAACCGCGGCGCCACATACAAAAATGCCGGCGCCCCCGGCCCACCATTCAGATATTTATACCCACACCCCACCGCCAGATCGACGTCGTGGCCCGCCAGATCGATCGGCATGGCACCTGCCGAATGCGCCAGGTCCCACAACACCAGCGCCCCCTTCGCATGCGCCGCCCGCGTGATGGCGCCCATATCCAGCATCCGCCCCGTGTGAAAATTCACATGGGTCAGCATCACCACCGCCGTATCCTCATCGATCGCGCCCACGATATCGGCAGTCCCGGCAATCTCCAGCCGATACTCCCCACCCAGCAGATCCCGCAGCCCCTCGGCCACGTAAAGATCGGTCGGAAAATTCCCTGCTTCCGACAAGATCGCCTTCCGTCCCGGCCTTAGAAAAAGCGCTGCCGACAACAGCTTGAACAGATTAACACTCGTGCTGTCCGCCACCATCACGCTGCCCGCCGCAGCCCCGATCAACCGCCCGATCTTGTCGCCCACCTGGTTCGGCAGCTCCATCCACCCGGCGTCGTTCCAGCTGCGGATCAGCCCCTGGCCCCACTCGCGCTGCACCACCTCCGCCACGCGCCCGGCGGTGGCAGCCGGCATGGCACCCAGCGAGTTACCATCCAGATAGATCACCCCCTCCGGCAGGCTGAACTTCTCACGCATCCCAGCCAACGGATCTTCCGCATCCAGCTTCTCAAGGTCGGCACGGGTCAGGCGGTCATGTTCCATGCAGCGCTCATCCGTTCTGAAAAAATGCGGCAGATTGATCGAACCGTCCGTCCGTGTTTCGCTACATCATGTCATCCACGTCAAATCTAACTCAAACGCCAGCCCAAGCCACCAGTCTGGCCCCGCTCGTGGACATCTCCGGCCTGCGCGTCAGCTTCCCCGCCGAGGGCGGCCCCGTCGAAGTCATCCACGACCTCAGCCTCAGCGTGCGTGCCGGCGAAACCCTGGCGCTGGTCGGCGAATCGGGCTCCGGCAAATCCGTAACCTCCTTGGCCATCACGCGCTTGATCGACTACGCCGGCGGCAGCCTCACCCACGGCACCATTGGCCTCACCGACTTAAATGGCCAAACCCTGGACCTCGCAAAACTCTCCCAGGAGGCGATGCGCAGCATCCGCGGCCCCGAGATCGCCATGATCTTCCAGGAGCCGATGACCTCCCTCAACCCCGTCTTGCGCATCGGCGAGCAGATCGCCGAAGCCGTCACACTCCACCAGGGCCTGGACGAAACTTCGGCGCTGGCCGAAGCCGCCCGCCTCCTTGGCCGCGTTCGCATCGCAGACCCCGTCCGCCAGCTCCGTCGCTACCCGTTCGAACTCTCCGGAGGCATGCGACAGCGCGTCATGATCGCGCTCGCTTTGTCCTGCCGCCCCCGCCTGCTCATCGCGGACGAGCCAACCACCGCGCTCGATGTCACGGTCCAGGCCCAGGTTCTCCGCCTGCTTCGCTCGTTGCAGCAGGAAACCGGCATGGGCATGATCTTCATCACCCACGACATGGGCGTGGTCGCCGAAATCGCCGACCG
>JBBROR010000483.1:0-2110 GCA_038229175.1 Acetobacterales bacterium
CATTGGGATGAAGGTATCGGGCGAGACGGGGCCGAGGCTCAAACTATCCCATCGCGCCAGCGCCTCCACCCCCATCAAGACGCCGGTGCGCAAGGCGATTTTTGGCTGAAAAGCCGCCGATATCTCTCCATTCCGCAACGCCTGCCGCAGCAGCGCACGGGGTGCGCGCCGAAGTCCGCCGGCACGTTCAGTGGGCGGTGCGATGGTTCTGTATGCGTTTTGCATCATGGGCGGACGGTGATCCCTGCGTTGATCACAGAATGTTCAATGCGGGTTAACGCCGCATGAAGATTGCGATGCGTCGGCGAAACGACGCCGGAAATCGCTTTCCGCCATCGTGGTGTTCGTGCTGCATTGAAATTGAAGGATAACGGGCAACGATATCCGCCCGAAGCATTGCCCCCCCGCGATCTCAACCAAGCCAGATAGGCCCCGATGGACGCCGCTCCCTCAGTATTGCCAGATGCCGCCGACGACCCGACCGGGTTAGATGCAGCACCGGTGTTCACCCATGAACAGATCCTGCGCGTGGTGGTGGGCATCCTTCTCTGCATCCTGCTCGCCGCCATCGACCAGACGGTGGTTGTCCCCGCGGTGCCGTCAATCGCCGCCGATCTCAATGGCTTCAGCCATCTGTCCTGGATCGTCACCGCCTATTTACTGACATCGACCGTCGCCACGCCGATCTACGGCAAACTGTCCGATATCTACGGCAGGCGGGCGCTGCTGTTGCCGGCCATCGTGCTGTTCGTGGTTGCGTCCCTGCTGTGCGGCTTCGCCCAGAGCCTGATGCAGTTGATCGTGGCGCGCGCGCTGCAGGGCCTCGGCGGCGCCGGGCTTATGGCGATGGCGCAGGCGGCGATCGCCGATGTGGTCAGCCCGCGCGAGCGTGGCCGTTATCAGGGCTATATGGCCGGCACCTGGGGGGTGGCCAGCGTGGCTGGGCCTATCCTGGGCGGCTGGATGACGGATTATTTGTCCTGGAGATGGATCTTCTGGATCAATCTGCCGATCGGCATCGCCGCCTTTCTGCTATCCAGTTCCGCGTTGAAGATGCTGCAGACCAAGAAGCGCCCGGCGCGGATCGACTATGTGGGGTCGGCACTTCTGGCCGCGTTCACCACCGCAGCACTGTTGGTAATGAGCTGGGGTGGCAGCGAGTACGGATGGACCTCACCCACGATTCTTGGCCTGGCCGCGGCTGCGGTGGCGCTGCTGGTCCTGCTGATCATGCAGGAGCGTGCAAATGGCGACCCGCTTCTGCCGCCGCGCCTTTTCATCAACGCCGTCTTCAGCCGCGGCGTGCTGATCGCCGCGCTGAACAGTGGCGCGATGTTCGGCGCCACCTTCCTGCTGCCGCTGTTCTTCCAACTCGTGCGCGGCGCCGACGCGTCGCTGTCGGGAACGTTGATCGTGCCTTATCTCGGCGCCAACTGCGTGGGCGCCTTCACCGGCGGCCAGATCGCGCGAAGGCTCGGCCGCGTGAAGATCCTGATCCAGATCGGCGTGGCCGCCACCGTCGTGGGCTTCGGCCTGCTGGCCACGATCGATGCCGCCACGCCGCCCTTGCTGTCGATGGGCTATATGCTTTTTGTAGGCCTTGGCATCGGCGTGGTCATGCCGTGCACGCTGGTGATGATCCAGAACGCTGCCGAACGCCGCGATGTGGGCTCGGCCACCGGCGCCTTCCTTTTTCTGCGCTCGATGGGTGGTGCGGTCGGCAGCACGCTCACCGGGGTGGTTCTGGCGGGGCAGTTCGCGGCGAGCGTGGCACGTGGAGGCATCACAGTGCCGGTTGACCTCGGTTCGCTGCGGGTGGCGGCCGGGGCGGCCAGCACGCTCGATGCCGCAACCCAGGCTTCGGCCCATATCGCGCTGTCTGGCGCCTTCCACGCCGCCTTTGCAGTCTGTGCGGTGCTCGCGGCGTTGGCCCTGGCGGCAACGTGGGGGCTTGTGGACAAGCCGTTGCGCACCACTGGCTGAGAGGCCGGTTTACGCGAATCTCCTCTGCGGTCTATACCCCTGGCGAAATGATGACTGACGCACAGAAGGGCGCCGAACTGATCATGCAGACCGCAATTCGGACTCCCGCCGCGTCTGAAACAAGCGG
>JBBROR010000484.1:0-2097 GCA_038229175.1 Acetobacterales bacterium
AGGCCGGGGTCGATGGTGTAACCCGTCTTCGGCGGCAGGTCGGGCAGCACCTCGGCCCGGAGGCGACGTATCTGCGTCTCGTCAAGCAGGCGGCGCAGGCCGACCATCATCTGGCTTTTCTGGTAGCGGCCGGGGGCTACGAATTCGAGGATGGAGATCAGGTCACAGGCCCGGTTCTCCAGTGGCGTGCCGGTCAGAGCCCAGGCCCGGCGGCGGCGCAGGCGTTTCACGGCGATCGCCGCGTGGGTATGGGCGTTCTTGATCCGCTGCGCCTCATCGATGACCACCACGGCCCAGTCACGCTGACGGGGCCCCTCGTGCCGGCGCAGCAGAATGTCGTTCAGCAGGCTGTCATAGCTGGTGAGGTAGACGTCGGCTGGGCGGCACCAGGCTGTCAGCCTCTCCTCAGCCGGGCCGATCGCGGTGGACAGAAGCAGGTCCGGCGCCCAGGCCCGCAATTGCGCCCGCCATTGCAGCACCAGCCCGGCCGGCGCCACGATCAGGGCGGGCAGCCCCGCCGCCCCCAGCACCCGCAGCGCGCCGATGGCCTGGATGGTCTTGCCCAGCCCCATTTCATCGGCCAGCAGGGCGGAGCCGGCGACCAGTCGTGTGATGCCACGCTGCTGATAGCCGGGCAGTGGATGCAGCCAGTCCAGGCCGAAGGGCCGCGAGTCGGCACTCAGACGCTGTCGTCCTCGGGCTGGGTTTCGAGGTCGAGGTTTTCGGAATAATCGCTGACCATCTCCTCCTCCACGATGCCGGACGAGCCGCCAGACAGGCGCTGCATGTCCCATTCGGTGATCCAGCCGCGGATATGGTGGCGCATGCTGCGGTTGGCCCGTCGTTCGAACCGCGCGGCCGGTGGGGCGGGCCAGGCATAGGCGGCGGTGTAGCATCGCCGCAGGGTCTGGCCGTGCAGGGCCAGGTCCTGGTCGGTCTGGGCAGACAGAATCGGTGCCACGCGGATCACCTTCATCGCGTCGCTCGCCAGGGCGGCCAGGGTGTCCAGGCCCCGGCCGAGCAGGCGGTCTGGCACCTTCTCTTCGTCGCGCTTGAGGTCCAGGACGTTTTTGGTGAAATCATCCGATATGGCCGCGACGGTGTGCAGGCCGGGAATGCGGTCATGCTGTGCCAGGCCCAGCCAGCGCCCCAACTGCGCATAGGCGGATGCACGCTGGGCCGGGCCGTAGCGGCCGATGAGTTCCACCTCATCGATCATCACGCACCAGCCTGCAAATCCGGCACCGCGCAGAAGCTGCGTCATGAAGCGCGGGCGTTGCAGATCAAGCTGCAGCGCCTTCACCCCGGTCATCTCGAACATGCTTCTAACGCCCATCTCGGCCAGCTTGGCCCGCACGCTGGCGCTGGGCGGCTTGCCGCCGCACAGGAACGCCTCGATGCCCTGCATAAGTTCGGGTGCCAGATTCTTGCCCAGCAGATGCGCCACCGCGGCGAAAATCGGTGCGACGTCAACTCCCGGCGTGCTGGCCCACAGCTCCAGCTCCTGCACCGCGCCAGCGGTGCGCAGCACGCGGCTCAATGCCACGGTTGCGATGTCGTCCGTGGTGCCCGGCACAGTGGTATCGCGCATGGCCGCGGCGAACATCAGGCCGGGATGGGCGAGCGACGTCTCCTTGCTGACTGTCACCCGGCTGACAACCATGTTGCGTGCCAGCGCCTGTTCGCTGAGATAGCCAAGCAGATGCGATTTGCCGGAGCCGAACCCGCCGGCGATGACCTGGCCAGGCAGCGGCCTCAATCCCCACACAGCGTCCAATGCCGCATTGAACCTGGTTTCGATCGCCTTTTCACTGGTGCCGAGCAGGCGGATGGCGGCGCGGTTCGGAACGCCCGCCCGCAGCGCCTCGATGGCCACGCGGGCTTCGTGGGGACCCGGGGGGACTTTCGGCGGGGTATCGAGAGCGCTTGTCATGCCAGCACCACCAGGGGGGCCAGCGGATTGTCGCGCCCGCGCGGGCGTACGTCGTCCCACACCCGCGATTTCAGGGCGGTATAGGCGCCGATCGACCGCTTGGGCGCATCGCCGTTGATTAGCCGATGGCCTGCCAGCACAGCGACGAACAGCCCTTGCATGTG
>JBBROR010000485.1:0-2094 GCA_038229175.1 Acetobacterales bacterium
ATGAACTGCACCGCGCTTTATACCAAGGACGCGGCAGGTGATCGCGTGGAGATCTGGGTGGGCAGCCAGAACGGCGACGCTTCCCTGGCAGCCGCCGGCGACGCGGGCGGCGTGAAGCTGTCCGACGTGAAGGTGAACAAGCTGCATCTCGGTGGCGGTTTTGGCCGCCGCGGGCAGCAGGACTATACGCGCCAGGCGGTGCTGATCGCCAAGCAGGTGCCGGGTGTGCCGATCAAGATGATCTGGACCCGCGAAGAGGACATGCAGCACGACTTCTACCGGCCGATCACGATGGCGAAGATGAAGGCCGGGCTTGATGCCGATGGCAATGTGACCAGTCTGCACGCTCGCATCTCCGGCCAGTCGATCCGTGCCTATCTTCAGCCGTCGGCATTGGTCAATGGCGTCGATCCTGGCCAGTTCCAGGGCTGGGCGGCGGACGAGTTTGGCTACATGGCGATCCCGAACGTGTTGATCGACCACGCGATGCGAAACACGCACGTGCCGGTGGGGTTCTGGCGGGGGGTGAACACCAACCAGAACGCGTTCTACATGGAATGTTTTGTCGATGAGCTGGCGCATGCGGCGGGCAAGGACCCGGTCGAATTCCGGCGCGCCATGATGAGCAAGAACCCAAAACATCTGGCCGTGCTGAACGCGGTTGTGGAGAAGGCCGCATGGGGCAGCAAGCTTCCCGAGGGCGTGTTTCGGGGTGTGGCGCAGAACATGGGGTATGGCAGTTACACCGCCGCCGTGGCGGAGGTTTCTGTGTCGGACAAGGGTGTGTTGAAAATCCACCGCATCGTGGCGTCCACCGATCCCGGTCACGCCGTCAATCCGGACCAGATCCGGGCACAGGTGGAGGGGTCGTTCGTCTATGGGCTGGGGGCGGCGCTCTACAGCGAGAACACCATTGAGAACGGGCGCATCGTCGAGGGCAATTTCGACACCTACGAGGTGATGCGCCTGGCGGAATTCCCAAAGGTGGAGACGGTGATCGTGCCATCAGGCGGGTTTTGGGGCGGGGTGGGCGAGCCCACCATCGCGGTGGCGGCGCCGGCCGTGATGAACGCGATCTTTGCCGCCACCGGCAAGCGTATCCGGTCCTTGCCGTTGAAGGACCAGGACCTGAAGCGCGCCTGATGCGTATGGCGCTGGCCCTGCTGTTGGCGATGGCGCCGGTGGCAGTCTCGGCGATGGAGGCGCCTCCTGGCGCCACCACATGCTCGGGCTGCCACGCAGGCGGCTCGGGCGCAGGAATGGTGTCGATTACCGGCCGGGATCCGGCGGAGTTGTCTGCCATGATGGAGGCATTCCGATCCGGTGCGCGGCCGGCAACGTTGATGAACCGGCTGGTGCGCGGGTTCAGCCCCGATGAGGTGCGCGCCATCGCATCTTGGCTGGCGGTGCAGAAATGAGCGCCCTGACGCGACGTGCGGCCTTGGGTGCCATGGCGATGCCTTTCGTGGCACGCGCGGCCCATGCGGCAAGCGCCCGGGTGGTGGTGATCGGTGGTGGGTTTGGCGGCGCCAGCGTGGCGCGGGCGCTGCAGGCCGGGGACCCGTCGCTGTCGGTGAGTTTGGTGGAGGCGCAGGCGACCTACACCGCGTGCCCGTTCAGCAATCACGTGATCGCAGGTTTGCGCCCAATTGATGCGCAGGTTTTTGACTTATCGGGTGTGACCCGGGCCGGTATCACAATTGTGCGGGCGACCGCCACCGGCGTTGATCCCGTCGCACGAAGGGTGACGTTGCAGGGCCAGCCAGCTCTTTCCTATGACCGCCTTGTGCTGTCCCCCGGCGTGGATCTGAATTATGCGGCGTTGCCTGGCTATTCGGAGGCCGCTGCTGCACGCATGCCGCACGCGTGGAAGGCTGGCGCGCAGACCTTGCTGTTGCGCGCGCAGCTTGAGGCGATGCCGGATGGGGGCGTGGTTGTCATGTCCGCTCCCGCCAACCCGTATCGCTGCCCGCCAGGGCCTTACGAGCGGGCGAGCCTGATTGCGTATTATCTCAAGACGAGGAAACCGCGTTCGAAGCTGATTCTGCTTGATGCCAAGGATGTGTTCTCCAAGCAGAAGCTGTTCCAGCAGGC
>JBBROR010000486.1:0-2078 GCA_038229175.1 Acetobacterales bacterium
CTAGCAGCCTGTCGGAGTGAAGGCCCTAGAAATCTCCGATCGAGGCTGAGGCTGGTTTTCCGATATGGGCGTCAGGGACGTTGTCGTTTTGGGCTGTCGAGACCGGGCCATTGCGGCGTTACCTCGCACTCTGGTGCGCCAGTGACCCGGGTTTGGGACCGAACGGCGCGATCCTACCTCATATCGCATCGCCCAGGACGAACATCCGTTTTATATTCCAGGCCATGGTCACAAGGCTCCACTCGCCGCGGACCTGGTCGAGCCCACGCAGCAGGAACTGGCGGAATCCCAGCACTGACTTAATGATGCCGAACACCGGCTCGGGCGTTTGCTTGCGCAAGGCGTAGCGCTTCTTGCCTTCGGGCGTTTTAAGGCGGTGGGCCATCGCCTCGAGTGGTGTGGGGTTCTTCGGCGATGGCAGCGGCTCGGCAAAACGCGCGTCGAGCGGTGGATGATGCGCCTCGCGTCCCATCGCAATCACCGGCTCGATCCCCGCCGCAGCACAGGCGTTCACGTTGCCTTCGCTGAAATAGCCGTGGTCCGCCAGCAACGCGCCAATTTTGCCGAATTCGTCCGGTAGAGCGGTGATCTTGCCCAGCATCGGCTCCAACTGCTGCTTATCGTTGGGCGCCTGCACCACATCGGCCGCGACCACCAACAGGCTGCCAACCGCCACGACCGCTTGCGCGTTGTAACACTGCTCGAACCCGCCGCTCGCCACTGGCATGATACGGCTTTCCGCGTCCGTCAGATTGACCTGGTCGGTGGGCAGCGGCCCCTCGGCCGGCGGTTGTGGCACGCGGCCGCCAGGCTTCTTGCCGGTGGCCGCCGTCTTGGCCGCACGCGCGGCCATGTGGGCGTCATGCTCGGACTGCTCGCGCGCATGGCGCTCCTTCGCCCGCGCCTCGATCGTGGCCTTCGCACGCCCAATCGCCGCCAGACGCTTCTCGCGCCGCGCCAACTCCTCGGGGATCTGCATCCCATCCGGCACATCCGCCCGATCGACCGCCTCAGCGCGGGCCATCAGTTCGGCCACTTCGGCCTGCAATTGCGCCTCGATCTGACCCGCGCGCTCATACGACAGCGCGCTGTGGCGGCTGGCGTTGGCGTGGATCTTGGTCCCATCCAGGGCCACTGTGCCCATCTTCAGGACGCCCATCTCATAGGCCACGCCCAGAACCTGCACGAACAGCGCCTCGATCTGCTTCAGGAAGCGCCGACGGAAGGTGGCGATCGTGTCGTGGTCTGGATGCGCGTTGGCGGCGATGAAGCGGAACGCCACCGAGTCATAGGTCGCCCGCTCCAGCTTGCGGCTGGAAAACACCCCGGTCGCATAGCCATAGATCATCAGGCCAAGCAGCAGTTGCGGGTGATAGGACGCCTCACCAGACCCACGATAGCTGCCGGTCATCGCCCGCAAGTCCAGACCCTCGACCACTTCCACCACAAACCGCGCAAGATGCCGCTGCGGCAGCCACTCGTCCACCGAGGGCGGCATCAGGAACCCTGTATCACGGTCGATCAGACGGAAGTTGCTCATAAGGTAGGTCTCCGAAGCGCGGACACTCGATCCGCAAATCCTACCACCCGCCACCGCGTCGCGTTAACTCCGACAGGCTGCTAGGGAACAAAACGTAATTGCATTTGTATTGAAATGATCTCTGTTTCTATAATGGAACAATGAAGGCGCGCCTTTCCACGCGCCGGTTGGCTGGAGAGATTTTGAGATGAAAGATTTGCTGTTTTCTTCCCAGGGGCGGATCAACCGGTCCCGTTTCTGGATTGCCGCCCTGGGCACAAGTCTGGGGCTGTCCGCCGTGCTGGCAATCGTGATGACGATTTTATGGCAATTGATACCAGGCAGCGTGGACGAAGATGGCACTTTCAAGGTTGACGGCACCATCGCCGTTCCGTACATCGCCGCCGTTCTGGCTTATGGCGTGATTACCGTCTGGGCCGGCATATGCCTTGGCATAAAGCGCTATCACGACCTGAACAAATCCGGCGCCTGGCTGCTCGTGATGTTCGTGCCGCTGATTGGCAGCGTCGTCTATTTCATTCAGGCCGGATGCCTGCGC